>WGBF01000568.1 GCA_015494485.1 bacterium
ACGCTGGAAGGGAACGAAATTGTGGTTCTGGAAATACTGCCTGCGGCGCTGGAAACCGACCCTCTGCCCCTGGATACGCGCTATGCTATTCAGGTGGAGGGAAATCGGCGGGATGTTGTGGTGTACGCCTCCGGGGGAGATTCAACCGTTACCGTATGGCGCCCAAAAAGAGCGGTATTCGCCTTCTCACATCGCATTCCCGCAAGCGGAAGGCTGCATCCCACTTTACCATTCAAACCCAAAAGTCAGCACCACCCCGGGTATCCCTTGGGGAACCGCACCTGACCATTACGGCGGATGGGGCTCATCTGCAAACCATTGTGGATGCTACTGCATCCTTTAAAAATGGGCGGATCCTTGCACTTTGCGAGTTTCCGCAACCCGTGGATACCGTAATTGCGACAGCAACAATTAACGGTGCTTCCGCTCCCCTTCAAATTCGCCGCGACGGCGACGGGAAATGGTGGTGGATTGCCGTACCTTTGCACGAACCCGCTCCGGTGGACATTCACATTCAGCGGCCCGGCAGTTCCGTGGAAGGAACACTATCGGCCATCCTGGACGTCACGGTGACGGAAACGGAATGGGTGCGCTACCGCATTACCACTCCCCATGCAGGGAAACAAAACCCCGAGCTGCCGGCATTTACAGGTGAACACCGGGTTACAGTACCGATACTGCGACGGGCGGCTTTATCTTTACAAACGCAACAATAAACGGGAGGGGTTTTCCTGCAAGAATTAAGAGTAAGAATAACAGCCAGGGGAATAAACCACCAGAGACAGTTGCACACAGTTGTGACCGTATGGGAACTGCCCGCAGGAAGCTGACCTTCTGCGGGCAGTTTTATTTTTGTAAAAAAAATACGGATATTGCTGTGACCCTGCGGCAGCGCTGCCGGTATTTTTTCGGGGTAAAATTAAACGTATGCGGTCAGGTTAATGTGGCGGGTTTCAAAAATCAGCCGGGAGATTAAGGCGGTTGCCCCCAGAGCGCCGGAGCGGGCCCCCAGCTGGGAAATCTCAATGGACACATCTCGTTGCAGTTCAATCAGCGAATACCGAAACGCCGTGGTTTTGATGGGGTGCAAAATAAAACGACCGGCATTCGACACCCGCCCACCAAGGATAATTTTTTCCGGATTGAACAGGTTAATCAGGTAGGCAATCACTTCCCCGATGGCTTTTCCGGCTTCCTCCAGTAATTCAATGGAAAACTGATCGCCGTTGCAGGCTGCTTCCACAATATCCGCCACCGTAATGGCATCAAGGCCTTTCGGGAAATCTTTGGCCAGACGGGAAGGTGCTCCGTTTTTCAACCGTTCAACCGCAATGCGCTGAATGGCCCGTCCCGACGCCACACTTTCCAGACACCCCTGTTTTCCGCACTCGCACAAATAGCCGTTGTCCATCACCCGAATATGCCCAACTTCGCCGGAAAATCCCCGGGCGCCGTAATAAATTTCCCCATCCAGGATAATGCCCATGCCAATTCCCCATCCCAGGTTCAACACCAGGGCGTGATTCACATCCCGTGCAGCACCGAAGTATTTTTCCCCCAATGCCATGGCCTTGGCATCGTTTTCAATGGCCACCGGCTTTTGCAGCCGCTGTTCCAGAATCTCCCGCACCGGTTTGTCCCCGGCCGTTAAATACGTGTAAGAACGCCCGGTTTTACTATCCACCAGGCCGGGAATGGCCACCCCGATGCCTAAAATTTTTTCTTCCGGGATTTGGGCATTTTTCACCAGCTGCGCGACTTCCGCCTCAATGGCATCAAAAATTTTTTCGTCATCCCGTAACGCAATGGTGTTGACTTCCAGTTCGGCCACCACGGTGCGTTTCATATCAATAACCACCAGGTTGGTGGTTACCCGGCCAATATCAATTCCAATAATATATCCAGAATGGGGATTGATTTTCACCATTTCCGGCGGGCGCCCAATTTTTGTGGGGCGAACCGTCACCGGCTCCACAAAGCCCTCCTGAATCAGCTCTTTCACCAAATCGGACACCACCGGCAGGCTAAAATTGGATTGCTGTGATATTTCCGTAAAAGAAAGCGCCTCGTGGTTTTGCAATATTCCCAGAATGACATTTTTTCGAATTTTACGTTTAATGGCAACCCGGTCTAACCCCGAATGTTCAATGAACAATGATTGCACGATTCGTCCTATCTGTTTCGTTCAACTTTAACCCCAGAATCCAGCGTAATAATATACGCTTTTCCCCCCGCTTCCTCAATCGCCTTTGCAATCTTTTTCGGATTTTCGGGTGCATATACAAACATGCAACCGCCGCCACCGGACCCATTAATTTTCCCCCCATAGGCGCCGGCCTCCATAGCCGCCTGCAACATGGCATCGATTTTGGGAGTGGAAATGCGAAACACATCCCGCAAAATTTGCTGCTGGGCATTGAGCAGTGCACCAAAGCGGCGTTTATCCAGGGAAAACTGCGACAGCAGGCGGCGCCCCTGCAACGTCAGGTCCCGGTTTTCCAGTGCGCCTTTCACGTAAGCGGCTTCCTGTTCCGGCAACTGCGGTAAATAACCTGTTGCCTCTTCCAGGGAACTTTCCCGGAGAGAGAATTCCGGCCAGATTCGCATCAACAGCTCCACGCCCCGCTGGATGGTGCCCCGCACACGGGCTAAGATTCCCTTGGTATCCTTGGGTTGGAGGGAATCCCCTAACACAAACGTATCGGTAATATTTACCAATGGACGTACCGACACAGTAGGGTAAAATTCCTGAAACAACACCCCGCCGACACTGCAGGCGTAATGGTCCATCATCCCGCCCGGCTCCTGAAATTCGGTGACTTCCGCCTGATGGGCCAATCGCGCAATCATTTCAGGGTCGGTTATTCCGCCCCGGGTGGAAAATTCCGAAAGGAGCCGAATCCAGGCCACAATGAGCGCGGAGGAACTGGACGTTCCGGAATTAATGGGAATATTTCCCCGAACGTCCCCCTCCAGGCCCTGGGTTAAGGCGTACCCTTCGCGCCGCAGAACATTAAATGCGCTGCGGAAGTAATCCCGCTCTTTTCTGTAGGGGACTTCTGCACCATTAAACTCAAATTGCTCCTCACTGCCAATATCCGGCAAATGCAAATGAATTTTACGCTCCGGAATGGGCGTAGCACATACCGTCACCCGCCGATTAATAGCGGCGGTGATTACGGGCAAATTCAAATAATCCTGATGTTCTCCAAACAGACAAATCCGCCCGGGGGCGGATACACAAATTTTCTTGCTTACATTTGCCATCGTGCGTATTGCTGAATCTGTCCTTTGCTTCATAAATCCCTATCCTGTTTCCGCATTTCCATTCGGTTAAGCCCTGAACATTCGTTCATTCATTTATTCGATTACCATTTCAGCCCAAAATTCCCCGGGGAATTACCCACTGCGGGGCGACTTCCGAATATTGCCGACAATAACATCGCCGTCCGGGACATAAGCCCCACTCAAATAGACAAAAGGCCCGATGCGGCAATTCTCCCCAATGCGAGTGTGTTTTTCCAGATGAGTAAAGGGGTAAATCACCGTATCCGCGCCAATTTCCACCGTTGTATCAATGAATGTGGTCTCCGGGTCCAGAATGGTAACACCAGCATCCAGCCACCGACGAACAATCCGCTTCCGCATCTCGGCAATTCCACGAATTAAATCCTGACGGGTGTTAATTCCGAAGGTCGTAAACGGATCATCCACCGGGAGCGCGGCCACATTATGGCCTTTTTGAATCAACAATTCGATAACATCCGGTAAGTAATATTCCCCCTGGGCATTATCGTTTTTTATTTCTTTCAAAAGGGGCAGCACAATATCCGCATCAAATGCGTAGTGGGACGTACTCACCTCACGAATTTTTTTAATCTCCTCATCGGCATCTTTATCCTCAACGATTTTAATCACCCGCCCGGTGGCATCCCGCACGACACGGCCGTACGGCGGGGGTGTTTCATAAATTGCCGTCAGCAATGTGGCGGCTACATCGGTATGGGCACGATGATACTGCACCAGTTTTTCAATCACCTCTCTGGTGAGAAACGGAGCATCGCCCACCAATACCAGCAGTTGCCCGTGGTAATCTTTCAGCGCGGGCTGGCACACCTGCAGGGCGTGGGCGGTACCCAGTTGTTCTTCCTGCAGAACATAGCGGACGGAATTCCCCAAAATGCCCTTTACCTCTTCTTGATTGTGCGGCCCGACCACCACCAGAATTTCTTCCACTTCCGGAATTTGCACCGCTTCCACAACATACTGAATAATGGGCTTCCCCAACACATCGTGCATGATTTTGGAAACCCGGGATTTCATGCGTTTACTTTTTCCTGCCGCTAAAATAACCGCCCGAAAAACGTCCCGTGTACTCATGGTTTACTCCACATAAATCCGTACCAATGCCCCCAGAAAATAAATCACCATCCCCCCAACGGCAATCCAGCTGGCTATGGCCGTGCCGGTTCGGCCCAGAATAACGCCCGCAATGAAAATCACCGCGCCCAGGAGATAAAGCAAAAATGCCAACCGCCCTTTTACCGTAGCCGGAATGATGTGATACACCATACCGCTGGCAATCTCCTCGTCGCTGATGTGCCGGGCCCGCCAGACAATGTCAATTTTTTCGGGAGATACCGGTTTGGTTATCAGGCTTACCACCGGGGTAACAAGCAGAGCTGCAAAAGCACTCAGGAATGTGGTCATATTAAAATCGTATCCCAGCACCACTTTGCCGTAAATTCCCGTCAAGGCGCCGGCAATGTACCCGGCCCAGGCCGCAACGGGGGTGGTGCGTTTCCACAATAACCCGTAAAAAATAGCCACAATAAACAGGGGCATATCCATAATACCGATTATGGTCAGGTAGGCTTCCACCGCCCCACCCATACGCGGTACGAAATAGGCAAAGACAACCATTAAAATGCCAATGACCAGCGTCATGGTCCGGGCAATGAATAAGATTTCTCGGTTGGTTGCCGGGCGCTTCTTTAGACTTTCGTAAATATCATTGGTAAACAGCGTGGCAACGCCATTTAAATTGCCGGAGATGGTGGACAATTGGGATGAGATGAGTCCGCACAGCACCAAGCCCAGAATACCGGTGGGCAACATCCGGGCTAACAGGGTCGGAATGGCCTGGTCGGCATTTTGCAGGCCGGGGTACAACACTGCAGCTGCCAAGCCGGGAAGATTCCACAACAGGGCAAATGGGGTGGTAATAATACCGGCCAGTACCATCCCTTTGGCCAGGGAGCGGGTGCTTTCCGCACCAAAAGCCCGTTGCAGCAATCCCTGATCCACGGAAGCCCACTCAATTCCCAGCAAAAAAATGGCTAAAATGAATTTCCAGTTGTAGGTGCCTTCCGCCCGTACCAGAGTTAACGAATCGGGGGGTAATTTTGCCACCAATCCTGGCATCCAGCCCACGGCAGCCATGGCCATGGGCAACACAATCAATGCCCCTCCCAGCATAAACACAAATTGCACCACATCCGTAAAGGCAACAGACCACATTCCCCCCAGCATGGTGTAAATAATTGCAATCACCGCAAATACCACAATCCAGAAGGTAAAGGAGGTAACGCCGGTTATCGCCTGTGCAGCCACCACTGCCGTATACAACACCACACCCAACCAGAATGCCAGACGAAATACCCACAAAATTCCAACTAATGTGCGCACACCCTTGTCGTACCGAAATTCCAGAAATTCCGGGATAGTCCGAATGCGCAACCGGCGCATAATGGGGATAATAAACAAGCCTGAAAACACCAGCGCCATGTTGCCCGTCCAGGTTTGCCATAAAATGGAAATGCCGTGTTTGTACGCAATGCCGGCTTGCCCCACAAAACTGTACAAATTGACATTGGTAGCGGTAATAACGGCTGCCAGAATGAAGGGAGTTAATTGGCGTCCGGCAACGTAAAAATCATCCGGTTCCCCAACCCATTTGTAAAAGAATATGCCAATGAAAAACGTGATGAGCAGGAATACAACAACAATAACTCCATCAACCAGTGCCACAACTTACCCCTTTTTATTCACCGACCTGCTGTGCCAGATTCGTCCGCTTGGTGCTGCTTCTTTCGGTGCTTTTCAAGAAGTGTTTTAAATTCCTTAATGGGAACGTAAATCCAGACCACCAAAATAATCAGCCCCAGAAACCAGATGCTCCAGGTAATCCAGTCAATGTACATGCGCACCCTTATTTGCTGTTTCTACTATTATTTTTTGTTATTCGAATTCAGACAATCATTTCTGCACGATTTTCGTGTGCTTGAACACCAATTCCAGCGCCACCGATTTTGTACCTATTCTTTGCCCAATTCACGAAACAACCTTCAACCTGAGGTTATTTGCCTGTTATCGCACCAAAAACAATTTGATGCTTCGGTTGACAGTTTGCCCCTGATACCGAAAAAAATAAATACCACTGCTTAAGGGGCGCCCGGCATCATCAACGCCATCCCACGTCACCGTACCACAATGGCACCGGGTTAACGGTATATCCCGTACTTTCCTTCCCTGAACATCATATACTGCCGCGCGGTCGCCTTCCCGGGGAAGCCAGTTAAAATGCACAATAACCCGATGATTAAACGGATTGGGGTATGCCGTAAGCACCCATTGTTTAGGGTAGACAGCTTCTTCTTTTTTTGAAATTGCCGTAATAGTTACGGTGTACACATAACTCCCGGACTGATAACTATCCGGGGCATAATCATCGGGGTGATTGTCATTCACGTCATTCACATTAAACACCAGGCCGATACGCCGGCTTTGGGTAATACCCAATTTCTGTAAGGGAATTGCCAGCTCCAGCCGGCTATCCTCAGTATTCCCGATTTGATAGGCGATGCTACCGGCATTCTGCCAGCTCCATTCTCCCTGGGTGCCGGAATAGCGCCACAGATTGCCATTTTCGACCATGTAATCAAACCCACCCTGGCTATCAGCGGAATGAAATCCGGTAGCGCTGTCCTCATCCACATCAATGAAAACATGATAAAAATAATTGTTGAACTGTATCCGGCCTTTCATCCGGTAACTCACATAGAGATTGTCCCCATCACTGGCTACCCAGGTATCCAGAATATCAACGTTATCGTTTAATGCGTCACCGCTGTCCTCGGCCACCTGGTTATCCAGCATGGGAACGGTTTGCCAGTCATAAAAATCGCCGTCAATGGCAATGGACACCCCGGCAGTATCATAGACGTGGATGTATTTGGGGCGAACCAGTTCCGCAACGGTATCTGTGGTGGTTATTCGCAACCGGACATCGTAATCGCCCGGCACATCGTACACCCAGGTGGGATTGGCATCTGTAGCATCCACGGTTCCGTCATTATTAAAATCCCACTCCCGCAGCACAATGGAATCCCCCTGAGGCACAATGGTTAAATCAGAAAAATTCACCGTAAGGGGAACGGCGCCTTCCCGGACATCGGCATTGAAGTCAATTTGAAACACATCGGACTGATAGGGACGGTTGGTAAAAAAATTACTTCCCTGATAGTTTTCGCCACTGGCGGCAGTATCTACATGAATTGTAAATTGCAGATTGTTGTAACCGGTATTATCCTCCCAAACATTGGGATTGGCCAGACGAATGGCGTATTCGGGGTGGTCATGAAGGTTGATTTCCGGGTCTGATAAATGGATGCAGACCTCATATTCCCCCTGCGGCATATCGTCCGGAATGCCACCTTCCAGATTCAGACGGATAGTATCGCCAGCCTGCCAATACCGGGGATCCAAACCGGTTAGCAAGCGATATACTTCCCCGGTGGTGACTTTGCGCAAAATGACTTCCAAATTCCGCGGATTGTAGGGATTTGCCCAACCGTCGTTCCGCAGTTGCAGGTTCAGTTGAAAACTCCCCCCGGGGCGTACGCTATCTGCGGTGGCGGCATATACTAATCGCAACCGGTACCCTAAGCGACGCTTGATTTCTTCAAAACATCCCTCATTTTTCCATTGTTGAATGACTCCGGGGTGGTAATCCAGATTAAGAGCCGACCAGTGGAAGCGCGCCATTTCGTTCAACGCATTGGAGCATGCCGTGTAACTGGACGTCTGGCAGGTTTCGCCCCCAATGGGTAAATATTTTGTTTCCTGCTCCAGAAAGGCCTTTTCCAGAGAAATATTCAGGTAAGTTCCCATATCGGTGGCATCTGCCAGAAAACAATCGTTATGATGCGCGGTTCGAGAACGGCGGCTGCCATTAAACGCTTCATTTTCGCTGATTGGCTGGTCGGTGCCAAAAATATCCATTTTGTAATGGGGCGTCCGAATCGCCACCGTGCGGGTCTCCGGCAATACATCCAGTAATTTAAACAACACCACCCGCATGGAATCGGGATTATCCAGGTTGTTGGTGGACGAATGCCATTCCCCCCAGGCACCAATAAAGCCCGCTTCCAGAAAAGCAATCACATCGGCATGCTGTTGCAACAGTGGCGCTAGTTGGTCAATGTGAATTTGCACCCACTGCAGAGGAGCATCCTGCATATCGTCCACATAGCGGAACCGAGGAATTAACTTTACGCCGGCGTTTCTGGCAGTATTAAAATCCTGTTCCACACGATTTAAAAACCATGCGGGAATGGAATCCGTGTAAACAGGAATTTTAAACAGCATTCGTACCAGGGTAATGTGTTGGTTCTGGCGATAATTCCGTAATTCGCTCTCGGAAAGGGGGCCATCGCTGGTGGAACGTTGAATAAAGAAACCGCGTTCGGGATTGGGAAAATCCGCACTGGAGCTATCATAGTGCATTTCAACTGCAAAAGAGAGTGCCGAGAACAGTAACAAAAGCACCGTGCTCTTCAACCATATTCGCCTGTAAGAAAAGAACGGAATAAAAGCTTTCATTTAACCGCCAATGTTTTCTTCATTGCCATATTAATTAAATTTTTTTATTTAATCAACCGGAATATATGAAAAGTTGGAATAATTAAGTGGATTTGTTCCAAATAGCCCATTGAACCCCAGCGTTTTTCCCCTGTTTTTCAGAATTCGCCGGATATTTTGAAATTTCACTTCAGTAAGAAAAAATTCCGCAGACAACATAATTAA
>WGBF01000569.1 GCA_015494485.1 bacterium
CACCCGGTGTATCCCATGGCAGAACGTAAGCCTCCCACCATCTGGAAAATGGTATCGCTTACCGGACCACTGTACGGCACCCGGCCCTCGATGCCTTCGGGTACCAGCTTTTCCGGCTCTTTGACATCTCCCTGAAAATAACGGTCCTTGCTGCCCTGGGTCATGGCCCCAATGGATCCCATACCACGCACCTGTTTGTAACGGCGGCCATCCAGCAGGATTGTTTCGCCCGGGCTTTCCTCCGCACCGGCAAACAGACCGCCAATCATCACCGAATCGGCGCCCGCCGCAATGGCTTTGGCAATATCGCCCGTATGTTTAATGCCACCGTCAGCAATCAGGGGTACCTCTGTACCGGCCAGTGCCCGGCGCACTTCCATAATGGCAGAAATTTGCGGCACGCCAACCCCGGTTACCACCCGCGTGGTGCAAATGGACCCCGGACCAATGCCTACCTTGACCGCATCCACTCCGGCATCCACCAGCGCCTTTGCCGCTTCGTAGGTGGCAATGTTCCCGGCAATGACGTCCACATCGGGAAACACTTTTTTAACTTTTCGGACCATCTCCAGCACGCCTTTAGAATGGCCATGGGCGGTATCAATGACCAAAACATCCACCCCCGCGCGAATGAGGGCATCGGCGCGTTCCAGCTCGTGTTCCCCCACGCCAATCGCAGCACCCACCCGCAAGCGCCCCAGCTCATCTTTGCAGGCATTGGGGTATTTTTCCTTTTTCTGAATATCTTTAACGGTGATTAGGCCCTTTAAATTCCCTTCTTTATCCACCACCAGCAGCTTTTCAATACGGTATTTTTGCAGCACTTTTTTGGCTTCTTCCAGGCTGGTACCTTCCGGAACGGTGATGAGATTTTCGGAGCGCATCACATTACGGAGGGGCTGGTCCAGATTGGTTTCAAAGCGAAGGTCGCGGTTGGTGACAATTCCCACCAGATGCGTTTTTTCGACGATGGGAATGCCGGAAATGCGGTAACGCGCCATAATCCGCTGGGCTTCGCGGATGGTATTATCCGGCGATAAGGTAATGGGGTCATGAATCATACCCGATTCGGACCGTTTCACGCGGTCCACTTCCATTGCCTGCTCTTCAATGGACAAATTTTTGTGGATGATGCCAATACCACCTTCCCGCGATACAGCAATGGCCATTTCTGCTTCCGTTACGGTATCCATCGCAGCGGATAAGATGGGAATGTTGATGGTAATATGCCGGGTAAGGCGGGTATGCAAATCCGCTTCCCGCGGCAATATCTCGGAATAACTGGGCAGTAATAATACATCATCAAATGTCAGGCCTTCATAGACAATCTTGTCGTTCATTCCCCTGAACCTCTGTTAAATTGGGGGAAATTTAATATCAGGACGGTAGGATTAAAACCGCTTTTTCAGGTGAGTACCTCAGGGGAGACGGGCGGCTGGAGGGTACCGCCCTTCCCTGAACTAAAATGATTCCATTACGGAGGATGGCGTGGCTGGGGCGACTTCAAATTCAGAATATTTAAACTGTCGCAGCATTCGTCGTAAATCCTGGGTAAATCCGTTTAATTTTTCTAACGTTTCAGCAATGCCATTCACATTCCGGGCTGCTTCTCTGGTAACTTCGGAAATGGCATCAATGTTTCGGGACATTTCCTCCACGGCACTGGCCTGCTCTTCCCCTGCGGCGGCAATGGTATTCATTTTTTCCACAACGGTCTTCACACTATCCACTATTTCTTCCAGAGCGGTTCCGGCATCTTTGGCCAGTTCCAGCCCTTCATCCACGGCTTTTTCCCCTCTCTTCATGAATTCAACCACATTCTGAGTTTCGGTTTGAATCGCGCGAATCATTTCCGCAATTTGGTCGGTGGCTTTGGTGGTGCGTTCTGCCAGTTTGCGAACCTCATCGGCAACAACTGCAAAGCCCTTTCCCTGCTCCCCGGCCCGGGCCGCTTCAATGGCGGCATTTAACGCCAGGAGATTGGTTTGATCTGCAATTTCATTAATGACCTGAATAATTTCCCCAATTTCCAGACTGGACGCGCCCAGTTTTTCAACCAGTTGTGTGGTTTCGTTTACCATTGCAGTAATGCCCCGCATGCGCTCAATGGTGGCTTCCACAATTTCCTGCCCTTTGCCGGCAATTTTTTGGCTTTCCGCCGCATAGCGGTTGGCGTCTTTCAGATTTTCACTGCTTTGCACCAGGGTACGGCTCATCTCTTCCATGGCGGCCGCCGATTCTTCAAACTGGGCCGTGTATTGCGCAATCCCTTCACTTAACACATCGGTAGCCTGGCGAATTTCCACCGTAGTATCATCCACAATTCCGGCGCCATCCTGGATATTCTCAATTAATTTTTTAATCTTGCGTACAGCGGTATTGAACCCGTCGCACAAGCGCCCCATCTCGGCATTGCAATCTTCGCTCCGATTTAATTCCACTGTCAAATCCCCTTCGGCAAACCGTTCCAGGCCTTCCAGAATGTACTCCACGCTCTTGCGTAATTCGGCATTTCGCTCCTTTACTTCCCGGGTCATCATTTCCATTTGTTTCTTTTCATCCTGGAGTTCTTTGGTAAAGCGCCGCAACCGCGCAACCATCTGATTAAAATTTTCTGCCAGTTGTCCAATTTCATCATCACTCCGCACCGGCATTTCCACGTCAAAATTTCCTTCAGCAACGTCCTGTGTTAATTGCCGTAATTCCTCCAGCGGCCGGGAAATGGTTTCGGTAATCAGCCGCTTACCCATTACGACAATGCCCGCAGTAAATACCAAAAATGCCACCTGAAACCACACCAGTCGCATGACCTTTCCATGCAATTTTTCTTCAAATAATTGAACGACGCCGTGTACCGCTTCCAGTAAGGGTTCATTGTTTTCGGCAATATAGGCCAGGGCTTGTTGTTTTTCTTCCGGGCGGGTGGCGGTCATAATAACCTGCAATTGGGTGGCAAACCGGTTCCATTGTTGTTGCGCCCGTCTGAGCTGGGTTAATATTTCCGAATCGCTTACTTTGGGTATTCCCTGGATATCATCGCCATTTAAAAAGCCGTTAAGAACCCGGTCAAAAACGGTCATGGTGGCTTCCAGTTCAGCCGGTGTGTTATACCCCAGTTGAATACCAAATGCTTGACGTGTCATTTTTTGCACCAGCATTCTCTGGCGTCCGGCAAGATTAATAATTTTTCCATCGTCCTTTTGCTTGCTAATGGAAAATAACGTTATTCCTAAGATGATGACATTGACGACCACAAACGAAAACAAAACAAAGAAGGCTTTCTGTCTCAATGTTTTAAATTGACCCATGAGCATCCCTACCTCCTTGTATTTTGTCACCCATCCACTCAACACCTCTTACCCCAAAATATTCGCTATATAGCCATTTTACTTTAGCTAATACGCAATATTATGCATTATTAGCGCATAATATTAAAATATACAAGATTACGATGGGGATTTTTAAAAAATTTTGAAGATGTTTATTTCCGGCGAGGAAAGGTAACGGTAAACGTGGTGCCGTGGTGCTCCCGGGTGGTGAAATTAATAAATCCACCATGATTTTTAACGATTTTTTCGCAGATATTCAACCCCAATCCGTTTCCTTCCTTGCGGGTGGTAAAAAAC
>WGBF01000570.1 GCA_015494485.1 bacterium
CCGCCGCCCACCAGGTCGGGTTCGCCGTGTTCAAAAATGTCCGCATCCCCCAGCAGGGCGCCGCCACCAAATGGGGCGTAAATTTTGTGTCCGGAAAAGGCCAGAAAATCAATGTGGCCGGGGTCGTTCTGGGGGCGCATGTTGATGCTGCGGTGGGGGGCCAGTTGCGCGGCATCCACCAGAATGCGGGCGCCGTGGGCGTGGGCAATTTCCGCTAAACGATGAATGTCGTTTACCCACCCGGTCACGTTGGAGGCACCGGTCACTGCCAGCAATTTGGCTTTCCCTTCATACTGGCGGAATTTGGCCTCCAGGTCGTCTATGCGCAGGCGCCCCAGTTCGTCCACATCAATGTACACCACCTTGGCGTGGCGCCGCCAGGGCAGGTCATTGGAGTGGTGCTCCATGCGGCTGACTAATACCACATCCCCTTCTTCAAACGGAAAGCGAAAGGCCAGTTTGTTGATGGCTTCGGTGGTGTTTTTTACAAAAATCACGGTGTGGTTTTCTGCCAGGTTCAAGCCAAAAAAGTCTGCTACAATTTCCCGGGAGAGGTCGTACAGTTCGGAACTAATCTGGGATTTAAAACCGGTGCCGCGGTGAATGCTGCTGTACCAGGTCATCAGCTCATTGATTTTATCCAGTACGGGTTGCAGGGTGGGTGTGCTGGCGGCATTGTCAAAATTGATGTAAGGAACCAGAGAGCCATCATATAACGGAATGCGGGCATCCACGCCCACAATGGCCTGGCGCACATTGTCAATGGTCAGACCGGTGGAATGGGTAATGATGTGTTCCATGGCAGGTCTCCTCTGTTATCATAATACCTTGTTTTTCAATTCCCCCTCACATGCAATTCGCCCCTCAGGTGGGCGAATCCGGCTTAAAGCGGGCCGGTTTTCCCTGCCAGTGCGTTTGCACGTAGGCGGTGTGTTCGTCAATTTTTTGCATAATGGCGTTGGCAATTCTCAACGCCCGTAAGCCATCTTCGCCGGTAACGGCGGGCGTCCGGTCTTCCAGCACGGCGCGGCAAAACTGTTCCAGTTCGTACTGCAGGGGATTCACATCCCGGCGTTCCAGGCGGGCATACCGGATTTCCCGTTTGTGGGCGCTCTTTTCAATTTCGCCCAGGGAGAAGGCAAAGCCTGCTTCCTGCAGGTTAATCGTTTCCCCCGCTAAGTAGTACACTTCAGAAAATCCTTCCAGAAAATCCACGGAGATGTACGCCTCCGGTTCAAAGAAGCGCATTTTGCGCATTTTGCGGGCGGAAATGCGGCTGGCGGTCACATTGGCCACGCACCCGTTTTCGAACATCAGGCGGCAGTTGGCAATATCCGGCGTATCGGAAATAACCTGCACGCCGCTGGCATGGATTTCCTTCACCGGGCTTTTGACGAAACTGAGAATCAGGTCAATGTCATGAATCATTAAGTCCAGCACCACGGCAACATCCGTTCCCCGCGGATTGAAATTGGCCAGCCGGTGGGATTCAATAAACAGGGGATTGATTTCCAGCGGTTCCAGCGCCAGCACCGCACCGTTAAAGCGCTCAATGTGCCCCACCTGAATTTTCACCCCGCGCTGCCGGGCTTCCTGAACCAGTTCTTCGGCTTCCTCCACCGTGCTGGTCATGGGCTTTTCAATGAACACGTGTTTGCCCTTGCGAATTGCCTGCAGGGCATATTCAAAATGGGTACGGGTGGGCGTGACGATGGAAAGGGCGTCCGATTTCTCCAGCAGGCGTTCCACAGAGGCAAAAGGCTTTACGCCGAATTCTTTCCCTACCGCTTTGGCGCGTTTGCTGTCGATATCGTAAATACCCACCACGTTGGCAACCGGAATGGTGTTTAATTGCTGAACGTGCAGGCGGCCTAAATAGCCGACCCCGATGACACCGATGTTGAGTTTATTGGCGGTCATGGTTGTCTTCCGTTACAATAGTTCGAAGTTTCAGAATTTTTCGCCCCTCAATGGCATCAAAGATGGCGACAATGCGTTCCCCGTTGCGGTAATAAATCCACTTCAAATATTGGGGCGGTTCGGGTGCCAGGGTGCGGTCTTCTATTTCATCGGGTTCTCCGTACACAATGAAGACCTTGCCGCGGTCCGTTTCCCACCCGGCGCGTCGGCGGGTAGACCAGCGACGGTTGGCTTCGTCCACCCGACGGTAAAATTCCTCCATCACCGCATTGTAGGGTGTATCCGGGTCCGGGTCCCGCGCTTTCCACAACGCACGGAACCGCCGTTCCTGCTCCTGGCGATTTCCCTGTTGCAGGGCTTCAAATTCCTTTTGAGGAAGAATGTATTTTAGTGGAGGAATGGCGGTTTTAAGGGACCACAGGCTGAGCGGTTTGGTGAACCATACAATGTTCAACGGTACCGTAAAGCGAATGCGGGGTGTGGTTTCAGGGAAATCGATGACCACGTCGTACGCCCCTTCTTCCAGCCGGGAAAGGGGAAGGGCTACTGACACCGTGGCGAATGTGGGGTCGGGCGTAACGGTGGTATCGATGTGCAATGCGGGTTTTCCGTTTTCCCGATCGCGTACAGAAATACGCAGCGGCTGCGGTTGCCCGGAAATTCCCCACACATGCAGCACCCAGCGGGCATCACGGTTAAAATCCCAGTAATCACTCAGGGCGGAAGGACGGCCATTGGCACAAAACGGCACCAATGGGGATGAAGCAGAATCCGGGTAACAAAACAGCGGATTGGAATAAAACCGTCCTGCACGGTAGCGCAGCGCCAATTGAGTGTTGAGCTTTACCGTGCGACCGCTGTTGACGTCCCGGTAAACCACCACTACCGTGTAGTTCCCCACCGGCAGGGTAAGGGAATCCACGCGTGTTTGGTACACCGTCTTCAAATTGGTGGAGTCGAAAACGCCGGTGGAGGCCCGGATGTCCACCAGTCTGGAAAATGTTTGATTGTGTTCCGTGTCCGAAAAGGTAAATTCCAGCTGGGCGTGTGCCCGGTATTGCCCGTCGTGTTCAAAAAATTGAAGAAAATCGTACTGCACTTCGGTAATGATGAAGGTGGTAAACGTATTGTCCCCGTTTGCCAGGGGGAAAAAGCGAAACAGGATGGGCGATTTAACCAGTATCGTTGCCTCTTTCTGGTGAACGGGAATCACGGGTTTGTAGGTGGAGGTTGCTCCAAGGCTTAGAAAGATGGTTAAAAGGAAAAGGCAGATGTTGCGACAGTGGCTTTCCATGGCATGTCCAATATAACCGCCGAAGCGTGGACAACGCAAGCGCTTCACAAAAGGCTACGGCGGGAAATAAATAAAGACTGGAAAAAGTTCAACGAAATTTGTTTATTTTTGCGGTGGAACGGAAAAAACAGCGTCAGTCGGTTCCCGGGGAATTGTTCTAATAAGGGGAACCCGATGCTGGAAAACCCGACAACCAGCAGGTTGTTGTTTTTAAATTCTGAACGTATTGAGGAACGTTGCTACGTAATTTCTGAAAGCGGCGTAGGGTTTCATTAAAAATGGCAGGAGGAACAATGACATCTGCAGCCAGTCTTCCCTACAATGACCGTCCGGAGCCCTCCACGATTTATCGCTGGGTGGTTCTGGTGGTGGCCAGTCTGGCCATGTTTGGCAATTACTACATCTATGACAGTATCAGCCCGTTGGCGGACCTCCTAAAAGCCCAGCTGGGTTTTTCGGACACCAACATTGGCATGCTGAATGCCATTTACAGTTTTCCCAACATTTTTATGGTATTGATTGGCGGGTTTATTATTGACCGCATTGGTACCCGTAAAGCGACTCTGATTTTTGCCTCATTGTGTTTCATTGGGGCGGTGCTGACCGCTGCTTCCCCGAAGTTTGAAATCATGGCCGCTGGCCGGCTGGTATTTGGTCTGGGTGCCGAATCGCTAATCGTAGCCGTCACCACCGCACTGGCCAAATACTTCCGCGGAAAGGAACTGAGCTTTGCCTTTGGAATTAATTTGACCATCGCCCGTCTGGGATCCTTTGCGGCACTCAATTCCCCTACCTGGGCCAAATTTGCCTACGAAACCTGGCGCGGGCCGTTGATGATTTCGGTGATTGCCGGGCTGGTGTGTATTGTGGCGGCCATCATTTACTGGCTGCTGGATTCCTACGCGGAATCCCATTACCGGCTGGGACAGGCCGAAGAACCGGAAAAAGTGGTGTGGCAGGACATTTTCAAATTCAGCAAGTCCTACTGGTACATTGTTGCCCTGTGCATCACCTTTTATTCCGCCATTTTTCCCTTTCAAACCTTTGCGGTTAAATTTTTTATGGAAGCTCATGGCACCTCCCGGGAACTGGGCGGCTTTTTAAACAGCATGCTCACCCTGTTTGCCATGATTTTTACCCCCTTGTTTGGTTTGCTGGTGGATTATGTGGGCAAGCGCTCCCTATTTATGATGTTTGGTTCCTTGCTGCTCATCCCGGTGTATTTGCTAATGGCGTACACCTCCATTCCCCTGTATATCCCCATGGCTATTATGGGCATCGCCTTTTCGCTGATTCCGGCCGTCATGTGGCCTTCGGTGGCGTACATTGTGGACCAATCCAAACTGGGTACTGCGTACGGCTTAATGACCATGATTCAGAATATTGGCCTGTTTGCCTTTAATGTGATTATCGGCTGGGCCAACGATTTTGCCGGCGCCAGCGCAGCCCATCCGGAAGGGTACCGGTTGGGGATGTGGATATTTACCAGCCTGGGATTTCTGGGATTTTTCTTTGCCTGGCAATTGCGGCGTTCGGAAATGAGCGACAGTGGCCACGGTCTGGAGTTGAGCCGCAAGGAGATGGAAGCCCGCAATGCCACGGCCTGATTCCCCTTTAGGGAATTCCAGAGAATGAATAGGACGAAGCAAAACAGCAAAGGGACTGCCCCCACCTACTGAGGCACCAGTTGCTGTTTATGGGAACGTCATCGGTTTAATGGCGAACCGGTGAAAAGCCGTACACAGTGCGAACCACCCAGCGGACGGGGAAATAAAGGTAGCCGTTGGCCATCAGGCGTGCCAGCACAAACCCCATGGCGGCAGCAATGGCGCCTACCATGTGAAACAGGCTAATGGCTACAAATAGAATTACTGCCAGGCCCACAATTTCAATCGTGCTGGCCCAGCTAATGGGGTGCGTATGCCGGGCGTGTACCAGTACAGCCCGCTGGTAGGAAATAAGTAGCGTCAGCACCGGCATCAGGTACAGAATGCGGGTGGGCAATTTGGCAAATTGGGTTAATTCCGGGCTTAATCCGGAGACGTTGTGATACC
>WGBF01000571.1 GCA_015494485.1 bacterium
ACCACCATGCCCACCCCTTCGCCGCGCACGTAGCCTTCGGCAGAGGCATCAAAAGTGCGGCACCGTCCACCGGGGGCCAGCATGCCGGCCTGGGAAAAGGTAATGCTCAATTCCGGGGAAAGAATCAGATTGACGCCCCCCGCAACCGCCACATCCGATTCCTTATTGCGCAAACTCAAGCATGCCAGATGAATACTAACCAGCGAAGAAGAACAGGCCGTATCCACCGCCACGCTGGGTCCCTGAAAATCAAAGGTGTAGGAGATTCGGTTGGCCGCAATACTGAACGCATTGCCGGTTCCGGTGTAGGGATCCACTTTCCGGAGGTCATTGCCCTGAATGCGGGAATAATCATTGGAGCTGATTCCCACAAACACACCGGTTTTGCTTTTGGCCAGGGAACGCGGATTGATTCCGGCATCTTCCAGGGCTTCCCAGGTTGCTTCCAGCAACAGGCGCTGTTGGGGATCCATGCGGGTAGCTTCCCGGGGCGAAATACCAAAAAACTGGGGGTCAAATTGGTCCACATCCTCAATGAAACCACCCCAGCGGGTAATCATTTTTCCAGGTGTTTGGGGATTGGGGTCGTAGAATTCGTCCACGTCCCAGCGGTCCGGGGGCACTTCCCGAATGGCATCCACGCCCTGTTCCAGTAACTCCCAGAATTCATCCACCGTTTTTGCCCCCGGAAAACGCAGGCCAATCCCCACTACGGCAATGGGTTCCGTGCGTTCACTTTGCAGCGCCTTCAGGCGGCTTTTCATCTCCTCCACCGCCAGCAAGGCGCGTTTTAACGGGGACAAATTTTTTCCATCATCTGCCTTTTTGTTCATTGATCGTCCTCATCCTCCTCCGAATCGTCCTCCCCTGCCGGGGTATCCTCCAGGCTTTCCAGCAACAATTTTTCCACTTCTTCATCCGAAAGGTCTTCGATTTCCTTTAATTTTTCATCCATTTCCGGCATTGGGACTTCGTCACCCGCTCCTGCTTCTTCCGCTTCTTCGGGAGCAGGCCCCTTCAAATGGAGCACATTTTCCAGCAAATATCCGGCTAAGGCATCAATCGTGGGATAATTAAACACCATGGTTGCCGGGAGTTTCTGCCCCACTGCTTTATCCAGGGCATTTTTCAATTCAATGGCCATTAACGAATCCAGCCCCATTTCACTCAACGGTTTGTGGGGATCCACAGAGACGGAGGGATCTAATCCCAGCACGCGGACGGCCTGGTCACGCAGGTAATCTACCAGGATTTGATGGCGGGCTTCCGGATCGGCTTCCTCCAGGTGGAGAACCAGCTCCGATTTTTTCTGCACCTGCTGGGCTTTACCCGCGGCTGCTTCCGTTTTCGCAAAGTGGGACAATACCGGAGGAATCTCCATTCCCTCAAAGCGTTTCAGAAACGGTTTCCACTGAATGGGCAATACCGCTACCTGGGGCAGATCCAGGGTGAGTATTGTTTCCAACAACTCCATCCCGATTTCCGGGTCGATGGCATTGAGTCCCTGTCCGCTGGTCGCACCTTCTGTCCGTGCGGCCATTCCTACGTCGGCCCAGGGCCCCCAGTTAATGCTGATTGCCCGAAGTCCCGCCGCCCGCTGGTACGCGCTCAGTGAATCCATGAAAGCGTTGGCGGCAGCATAATTGCCCTGTCCCGGAGATCCCAGTAAGGATGCCATGGAAGAGAAATACACGATAAAATCCGGCGTTGTCCCCTTCAACGCCCGATGGAGGTTCCAGCTGCCGTTTACTTTCGGGGCAAAGACCCGTAAAAAGCGTTCCCATTCCTGCTGCAACAACACCCCGTCATCCAGAACACCGGCAGCGTGGAAAATCCCTTTCAGCGGTAATGCACCGGTTTCATGAAACGACTGCACCAGTTGTTGGACGTCCGTTTCGTTGCTAACATCGGCACGGTGGAAGCGAACCCGGGCTCCCGCGTTGTTCCATTTGTCTATTTGCGCTGCAACCGGCTCAGCAGGGTCCTTCCTTCCGGTTAACACCACTTCTCCGGCACCTTTTTGCACCAGCCAGCGGGCAATTTCCATTCCCAGACCGCCGGTACCGCCGGTTATCAGATAAGCCCCATCGGCACGGATGTGCACCGGTTCGCTTATGGTTTCCGTTTCGGGTACATTGAGCGAAATGACCACCTTGCCAATATGCCGGGCCTGTTGCATGAACCGAAAAGCGTTCACGGCTTCATCGATTGAATACACCGTTTTGGGCAATGGTTTGAGTGTACCGTTTTCGAAAAACGGGAGCAATTCCCGGAACAACTCTTGCACAAGCTGCGGTTGATTTTTAGAAAGGTCGTCCAAAGCAATGGTAAAGTAACGAACATCCGGTCGCTCCGCTTTCACCTGTTCCGGCGTCCAGATGCCCACTTTGCCAATTTCCAGGAAACGGCCCCCTTTGCTTAAAATGGAAAGGCCTTTGGGAATGTAGTCGCCGTTCAGGGAATTCAGGATTAAATCCACCCCTTCCCCATTGGTAATGCGCATGATTTCGTCGGCAAAATCCAGGGTGCGGGAATTCATCACATGGCGAATTCCCTGATTACGCAGAAAAGCACGTTTTTCGTCGCTGCCGGCCGTGGCAAAAATTTCTGCCCCCACCATTTTCGCCAGTTGAATGGCTGCCTGTCCCACACCTCCGGACGCCACGTGAATGAGGACTTTATCCCCCTTCTTCATGCCACCCAGGCGAATCAGCGCATAATACGCCGTCAGAAACGTAATGGGAATGGTCGCGGCGTCCTCAAACGAAAATCCCTTCGGTTTGGGTACTGTCAGTTCCGCGTGGGTCACCACGTAATCGGCAAAGCTGCCGCCGGCAATGGCCATAACCGGGTCACCGGGCTTCAGGTGGGTAACGCCTTCCCCGACTCTGGAGACCACGCCTGCACATTCGCCACCCAGGGGACCCGGGTCGCCCGGATACAAATCCAGGGCATTTAATACGTCGCGAAAGTTCAATCCCGCAGCATGCACGCGGATTTCCACCGTTCCCGGCGGGGGTGTCTGGCGGGTTACGGGGACCAATTCAAGATTGTCCAACAACCCTTTTTGCGAAATTTCCAGACGTCGCGCCGGGGTTCCTTCCCCTTCGGGGCTTTCCAGGCGCACCAGCCGTGCCACATACCGTTGACTGTTCCGGTAAGCAATCTGGTCTTCCCCATCACGGGCACCGATTTCGGCATCCAGAACTGCAAACGGATCCGCACCATTTTCCAGGTCAACCCGCTTGCAGGGCAATTCGGGGAATTCCAGCCGCATGGTGCGGGCCAGACCCCATAACGGTGCTGCCACCGGATTGGCAGCCTCATCCGTCTGAACGGCCTGAGCCCCCTGCGTAATCACCCACAGGGTTGGCAACCGATTCCAGCCACGGGTAACCAGTTCCTGAGCCAGATGCAACACGCTTCGCGTGCCGAGGTTCTGGCGCTCCAAAATGTCTTCTGTCGTGAGTGTGTCTTCCGCCACCTGCGGAAAGGCCCACAAATGAAGAATCCCTTCCGGCGGTGTCTCTAGTTTCTGCAAAAGGTGGCGGTAATGCTCCGGATTGGCCGGATTGATTATTGTTGCATCTTCCCGTTCGTGTAAAGCATCCCCCGGTAGAATCAAGTGGCTGCTTCCACTCCGGGCGGCAATTCGCTCTGCCATTGCTTTGCCGGTGGCTTCATCGGGGGCAAACACCAGCCACAGACCGTGCAATTCGCCCGCTTCTTCTGACAATGCTTTCGGTTCCCACTGTAGCCGGTACAACCACCGGTTGGGGTCTTCCTGAAGCAATTGTCGCAGCACGGCCCGCCGGGTGCGCTGTAGCTGCAATCCTGTAACCTCCGCAACCGGCACCCCTTCATTGGAAATGAATTGCACATTGGCAACCAGGGTATCCCCGTCGGTATTGGGTGAGGTCACCTCAACCCGGCACCACAACGTGGAAGGTATTTCTCCTTTCACGGAAACAGTTTGAATTCCCACCGGTAGAAACACCGCATTGGTATCTTCGGCCAATTCTTTTTCCAGCGCGGCCGCCACCAGTTGAAACCCACCGTCCAGCAAGCCGGGGTGGAAATGGTATCCTTCCTCCGGCATTTCCAGGCGTGCCAGGGCACTGCCGGATTTCCGGTAAATTTCTTTAATGGCCTGAAATGCCCGTCCGTATTGGAATCTCTGCTGGCGAAGCCGGGCGTAAAAGGTCTCCGGCGAAAGGGTTTCTTCAAATTGCGCCCGCAAATTTTCCAGATCGAGGTGAACACCGTTTTCTGCAGTACTGTTCGTCAGCCGCGCGGTAACATTTTCTTCCCATCCGGAATCCTCTTCTTCCCCGCTCTTCTTG
>WGBF01000572.1 GCA_015494485.1 bacterium
AAAATAAGGTTATCCAGCCGTTCCCGCGCCGCTAAGGTAATGGCACCCAGCGTTTCCGGCTCATCGGTTTCGCCGTCTCCCAGAAACGCCCACACATGTTGCTGACTGGTATCCTTAATCCCGCGGTCCTGTAAATAGCGGGCAAACCGTGCCTGGTAAATGGCCTGAATGGGTCCCAATCCCATGGACACCGTGGGGAATTCCCAAAAATCAGGCATCAGCCAGGGATGCGGATAGGAGGACAGGCCACCCTTCTTTTCCAGTTCCCGCCGGAAGTTTTCCAGATGGTGCACCTCTAAACGCCCTTCCAGAAATGCCCGGGCGTAAATTCCCGGGGAGGCGTGTCCCTGGAAATACACCAGGTCGCCGTCGAAATCTTCCCCTTTTGCCCGCAGAAAATGGTTAAAGGCTACTTCGTAAAGGGTAGCCGCAGAAGCGTAGGTGGAAATGTGCCCCCCAATGCCGGGGAATTTCTTGTTGGCCCGGACCACCATGGCCATGGCATTCCAGCGAATGATGCTCTTAATTCGGCGTTCGATCTGGCGATCACCGGGAAAGGGCGGTTGTTGGTCCCGCGGAATGGTATTGATGTACGGGGTGTTGGGGATGTTGGGAATGCGCACTCCCTTTAAATAGCTGTGGCGAAGCAATTCGTAGAGGAGGAACTTGACCCGATTGGGGCCTTTGTACGTGAGTACGCCGTCCAGCGCTTCCAGCCATTCGGAAGTTTCTTCTTTATCATCATCCATATTAATATATGGATCTTCTTCGTAATGGTATAACGTTTCCTTTGGCATAAGATTCTCCTGTATGTTAATGTTGTTCTCAATATCCGGCGGCGGAGGCGTATTACTTCAATCAAAAATTTCGCAGACCACCGCCCTGGAATTAAAGCCTGCAAATTTAGTGTGAAAAAACGGCCTATACAAGCAATAGCGAATTCCGGTATTTCCCTCGCAGGGGGTGGAAATGGCAAAGTTAACAACATGTTTTGCCCGGGAAAAACAGGGGAACCCCGTTTGGGCGCCGAAATCCGTTTGCCGGTGAATAGCCCCCGGGTATTCCCCCAATGGGACCTGGTCATTGGTATAACAGATGTTTTTTCGGGTGCGTTCATGCAGAATAAAAACAGGGGAATTGGCAACAAAGTACCCCCATTGCATGAATTGTTCTCCGTCCCTAAGCGGTGAATTTTTATTCTGAAATCATCAATTTCCCCGGATAAACCGGCAAAATGACGCTTTTCTTTTCGCTTGATTAAACTTTGGGATATGAATAAATTTATTAAATATGGAAAATAATAGTAAAACGTGATATCGGATTGATGCATGCCTGAACTTCGTAAAGATCCGGTCATTGGCAGGTGGGTCATCATTTCCACAGAACGGGGGAAGCGACCACATGATTTCCGACCAACACCAGAGCCCCAGAAAAGCGGTTTCTGCCCTTTTTGCCCCGGAAATGAAGACAAAACACCCCCGGAAATCTTTGCCATTCGGGAACCGGGTACGGCGCCCAATACACCGGGATGGACCTTGCGTGTGGTGCCCAATAAATATCCGGCATTGCGGGTGGAAGGCGATTTAAACCGCCGGGGAGAAGGTATTTACGACGTGATGAACGGAGTGGGCGCGCACGAAGTAATCATTGAAACGCCCCACCATGACAAAAAATTGGCGGACCTGGATATTTCGCAAATTCATAACATATTAAAAGTGTACCGCGACCGGATTACAGATTTGCGCAATGATGTTCGGTTAAAATATGTGCTGGTATTTAAAAATCAGGGATTCGAAGCGGGGGCATCCTTGCAGCACAGTCACTCCCAGTTAATTGCAACCCCCATACTGCCCAAAACGGTAATAGAAGAAATGAATGGGGCACTGAATTATTATAAATACAAAGAACGCTGTATTTTTTGTGACATTGTCCGGGAAGAAATAAAAGACCAGGTGCGGCTGGTGTACGAAGAAGAGCATTTCATTGCAATTGAGCCTTTTGCACCCCGCTTTCCGTTTGAAACCTGGATTTTGCCCAAAAATCACGCGTCCCACTATGAGCACAGTTCGGATGAATTGTTACGGCATCTGGCAATTACCCTGAAATTGGTGCTGCAAAAGCTGGAAAAGGCCCTGCAGAATCCGCCGTATAATTTCATTATTCACACGTCGCCCATGCAGGACGGGCCGTTGCAGCACTACCACTGGCATGTGGAAATAATGCCCAAGCTTACTCGGGTTGCGGGATTTGAACGCGGCACCGGCTTTTATATAAATTCCACCAGTCCGGAAGATGCCGCACGGTATTTGAAAACAATTGAAATTGCTTAAATGCAGGAGAGAACCTCAATGGAATCCTTAAAAATATGTTTTGTTTCATCGGAAGTAAGCCCCTTTGCCAAAACCGGCGGGCTGGCGGACGTGGCGGCAGCATTACCGGCGGCGCTGAAAAATATGGAGCAGGATGTCCGCCTGATGATGCCCAAATACCGCATGATTAACGATCGAAAATACGTGCTGCGGGATGTAATCCGCCTGCGGGAAGTCCATGTGGAACTGGGGGGAAAGGTGCGCACAGCCAGCGGTAAAACAGCGTTTTTACCCAATACCAAAGTCCACGTGTATTTTCTGTTTATTCCCGAATTGTTTGACCGGAAAGGAATTTATCAGGACCCCGCTACCGGAAAGGATTTTGAAGACAACGCCGAACGGTTTGCCTATTTCAGTAAAGCGGTGGTGGAAACCCTGAAGTTGTTATACTGGCAACCGGACATCATTCACTGTAATGAATGGCAAACAGCCCTCATCCCGTATTATTTGAAAACCGTTTATGCGGACGAAGAATTCTTTCAGGGAACCAAAACGGTATTAACCCTGCACAATCTGGCTTATCAGGGAATTTTCCCTCTGGATCTGGCGCCGCAGCTTGGAATTGAAGAGAACGAAGCTCAACCCGGCGGCGCGTTTGAATTGAACGGACAGTTGAATCTACTGAAAGGCGGTATTCTTTACGCGGATGCCATTACTACCGTAAGCGAACGATATGCGCAGGAAATTACCACGGCGGAATTTGGGTTTGGTCTGGAAGGGGTGTTAAAGCAACGCCAGAAAGACCTGTACGGCATTTTAAACGGCGTGGATTATTCCGTCTGGAATCCCGAAACCGACCGCTACCTGGCAGCAAAATACGATGCCAAGTCCCTGGATAAAAAAGTGGAAAACAAAAAAGCGCTGTGCAATCAGTTTAAATTGCCGTTTCAGGCGGAAACCCCGCTGATTGGCATGGTAACGCGCCTGGTGGAACAAAAAGGGATCGACCTGGTAGTGGACGGCATTGATGAACTGATGAAGCGCGGTATTCAGATGGTGATTCTGGGAACCGGGGAAGAAAAATACCAGACTGCCCTGAAAGCGGCTGCCGAAAAATATCCAGAACAACTGGCGGTACACTTCAAGTTTGATGAAAAACTGGCCCACCTGATCGAAGGCGGTGCTGACATGTTCCTGATGCCCTCCCGGTTTGAGCCCTGCGGATTGAACCAGATGTACAGCCTGAAATACGGCACCGTGCCCATTGTGCGGGAAACCGGAGGATTAGCGGATACGGTAGAAAATTTTGATCCCCAAACCGGTAAAGGCACCGGTTTCACCTTTCAGGAATTTTCGGTGGAAGCCATGCTGGATGCGGTTGACCGTGCCCTGGGAGCATTTCAGGATAAAGCAACCTGGGCCAAAATTCAAAAAGCAGGAATGCGAAAGGATTTTTCCTGGGAAAACAGCGCGAAAAAGTACCTGAAGGTGTACGAAAAAGCCAAAAAGAAAAAATAAGAGTTGTCCGGAAACCTCCGGTGTGCGGAATTCAGAACAAAAAAGCCGCGGTGCAAAACCGCGGCTTTTTTGTTTCACAGGCTACGGAGCGGAATTATTCGCTTTTGTCCTCACCCGCGGATTCCTCTTCGGACGACGTTTCGCCTGCATCACCATCAGTTCCCGCTTCCTCCGTGCTCTCTTCTTCACCTTCATTTTCCGATGATTCATCCGCCTTTTCCTCTTCCTCCTCTTCCTCTTCTTTTAATTCTTCATCTTCCCGTTCCAGCAGGTTTTCATCTTCCTGGCGTTTGTAAATGGCCAGGTACGTGAGGGTCATGCCGGTATTGCCGGTGGCTTCAGCATAGCCCAGCACACTCAAGCCCACCAGAAACAGGAAAATCGTCATAATGACTGCAGCAATGCTCTCCGTACCGGACAACACCAGGCTGGTATGGGGATGGGAAAAGTAGATGTACGGGGCGGCGCTTCCCCAGGCACTGCTCATCAACCCATTTACCGGCCCCAGAATTTTTTGCAACCAGGCCAGACTGGTTTCGGAAATGCGGAAAAATTTTTCTCCCATTCCGATGGTAAACATGGCGGCAAATACCGTGTACCCCACTTTAATGAAAACGGCGTACATGGCAAAGCCCACAATTTCCAGTATTCCCGCCAGGGTGCTGTACACCGCCAGTCGCCAGGGCTGGTTGTACACCACGCTGAAGGAATGGAATACCCCGCCCAGCGCATCTTCGTCCATGGTAGCCAGCACGGCGGGAATTAAAATAATGCTCACCACGGAAACCAGCGCAATGAACGCCAACAGCAGACCGGCAAAAATGTAGGGAATGGTGAGCAAGGCGTTTAACCATTCCCCAATGGCGGGAATACGGCCAATGAAGCCCATTACCAGGGCACCGATAACAAAAAAGGCAATCATGAACAGGAATGTAAAATAAGCCCCCACGATGGACAGAAACTTTTTAAAGGCAAAGCGGAATGCCTGCCGCCAGGTGTAGAAAAATTCATTGCGCAGTTGCATATATGCCAGGCGCGAAACCGCCGTATTGGTAACCAATATCAGCAATCCGGCAAGGAGTACACCAATCCAGTAAATAATGGCAGGAATGGTACCAATGGTTTCTCCGAAGATTGTGGGAAATAGCCCGTATCCGGCGACAATGGCCGAAAAAGGGGTACCATCGAGGAGGAAACTGATGTACGCAAAAATCAAATAGACCGCATAGGCGAAAGCGAGGCCAACGGTATTCGTCCAGATGCGCTGAAAGCTGAATGCAATCCGCAACGCTTTAAAAACATCCCGAAAATCGAAGTACATTTTCATCCCCATGCCTCCTCTGTTAAGGTTTATGCGGAATTTTTGAAAATATACAAAAATTAACGGAGGGGTAAAATAGGCAGTGGTAAAAGGGGGGTTTTATTATTAATTTACACCAGTGTCAATTCTAAACGAATAAATGGAGGTATTGAAAGATGACCCGGGAAGAAATTTTAAAACTGTGTGCCGAGGAAGACGTACGCTTTCTGCGCCTGCAGTTTACGGACATTATGGGTGTAAACAAAAATGTGGAAGTCCCGGCGTCTCAGTTCGAAAAGGCATTGGACGGCGAAATTATGTTCGATGGGTCATCGATTGACGGATTTGCCCGCATTGAAGAATCCGACATGCTGCTGCGGCCTGATTACCGTACCTTTCAAATCCTGCCCTGGGATTTTGGGCAGGGAAAAGTAGCCCGCATCATTTGCGATGTGTACCTGCCGGACGGCACCCCATTTGAAGGCGACCCCCGCTACGTATTGAAACGGGCGGTTCAAAAGGCCGAAGAAATGGGGTTTACCTTTTACGCCGGCCCGGAACTGGAATTTTTCCTATTTATTGTGGATGAAACAGGAGAGGCAACCACCAAAACCCACGATGCAGCAGGATATTTTGATCTGGCCCCGCGGGACAAAGGGGAAGAAGCCCGTCAGGAAATGGTGAACGTGCTCAACAGTATGGGACTGGAAGTGGAAGCAGCTCACCACGAGGTCGCAGCGGGCCAGCACGAAATTGATTTCAAGTATGCGGATGCGCTAACCACTGCGGACAACATGGCTACCTTTAAGTACATCGTGCGAACAGTTGCCAACAAATACAACCTCCACGCCACCTTTATGCCCAAGCCGGTATTCGGCATTAACGGGTCCGGAATGCACACGCACATGTCCCTGTTTCGGGGGAATGAAAACGCCTTTTACGACCCCAATGCGGAGTACCAGCTTTCGGATGTGGCCAAGTATTTTGTCGGAGGGCTGCTTAAGCATGTGTCCCAGTTTTTGGCGATAACCAACCCGCTGGTCAATTCCTACAAACGGCTGGTTCCCGGGTACGAAGCGCCGGTGAATATTGCCTGGTCCGAGCACAACCGCAGCCCCTTAATTCGCGTGCCGGCTAAGCGGGGCAAATCCACCCGCGTGGAATTGCGGGTACCGGATCCATCCTGCAATCCCTACCTGGCCCTGGCGGTCATGTTGCGTGCCGGGCTGGAAGGCATTGAAAAGCAAATGACGCCGCCGCCACCAGTAAACAAAAACATCTTCGAAATGAGTGAACGGGAGAAAAAACGGCTGCGCATTGCCCCACTGCCGTCCAATTTGCTTCAGGCGGTGGAAAATCTGGAACGCAGTAAGCTGATGCGGGATACGCTGGGGGATCACATCTTCTTTCATTTTATTCAGGCGAAAAAGAAAGAATGGAGCGACTACATCTCCCAGGTCCACCGGTGGGAGATTGAGCGGTATTTAAAATACTATTAATGGGGAAACCGGCCCGGGGGGTACGCTCCCGGACCGGTTCCTGCAAATGCCATTGAAATCATGAACTCACCCAAAAATACATCGCCAAAGCCGGTGAAGGGGCGGGGTGTTCCGTACAATCCCCCCAACCGCTTTGATCCCCGGGACGTGGAATACGACGGCGAGTGGCTGGACGAGGAAACCCCGGTGTTGCCCCGCACCCAGTTTTTGGCGGACACCGCCCGTTCCATTTTTTCCCATAACGAAAGCCCCGACGTGGGGTTCGACACCAGCATTAATCCCTATCGGGGCTGCGAGCATGGGTGTGTGTACTGTTACGCCCGGCCCACCCACGAATATTTTGGTCTTTCGGCAGGGCTGGATTTTGAACGGGTTATCTTTGTAAAACACCAGGCACCCGAACTGCTGGAAAAAGAATTTCGCAAACCCGGGTATACGCCCCGCCCCATTGCCCTTTCCGGCAATACGGATCCCTATCAGCCGGTGGAGCGGCAACTCCGACTTACCCGCCGGCTTCTGGAAGTGATGTCCCGATACCGAAATCCGGTCATCATCGTTACCAAAAATGCCCGGGTTACCCGCGATCTGGACCTCCTTACAGAACTGGCGCGCTGGAATGCGGTGCGGGTGGTTTTCTCCCTCACCACCCTGGATGCAGACCTGTGCGGTAAACTGGAACCGCGGACGTCCCGGCCGGCCCTGCGCTTGGCGGCCATTTCCCGCCTGGCCGAGGCAGGAATTCCGGTAGGGGTACTGGTCGCGCCGGTGATCCCAGGGCTAACCGACCATGAAATCCCTGCTATTCTGGACGCCGCCCGCAGCGCCGGGGCCCGGTTTGCCAGCTATATTGTGTTGCGGCTCCCCTACGGCGTGAAGGATATGTTTGCAAACTGGTTGCGTACCCATTACCCGGACCGCGCCGAAAAGGTACTGAACCGCATTAAAGCCATGCGGGGCGGTAAATTGTACGATGTGGATTTTGCCCAGCGCCATTCCGGAAGCGGGCCGTTTGCCCACCAGATCAAAACCTTGTTCGAAGCCACTGCCCGACGATTGGGCTATACCGAACCCCCTGTACTTTCCACGGAACATTTTCGCGTTCCGGGACCCCGGCAGCTGTCTCTGTTCGACCTGGACTAATCTCTTAATTGCTTGATTCTGCACCCCCTTTAATCTAATTTCACTGAAATTTTCGGGGAACGAAAACGGGGAGTACAAGGATGCGTGGTGTGATTGGAATTCGCAAGGAAACGAAGGACCCGACCGAGCGCCGGGCCCCCCTCTCACCGGAACAGGTTAAGCATCTCCAGCAGCAAGGCATTCAGGTTATCGTGGAGCCGTCCGAAAACCGCATTTTTACCGAGGAAGAATACCGCCAGTCCGGTGCCACCATTTCCGATGACCTTTCCCGATGCAATATTATTTTTGGCGTAAAAGAAGTGCCCATCCGGGACCTGATAGCCAACAAAACCTTTTGTTTTTTTTCCCACACCATTAAAGGGCAACCGTATAACATGCCCATGTTGCAGGCCATTCTGGATTTAAACATCACTCTTCTGGATTACGAGCTGGTGAAGGATGAACACGGCAAACGCATCATCTACTTTTCCAATTTTGCCGGGTATGCCGGGATGATTGACACCCTGTGGGCACTGGGACGCCGGCTGGAATGGGAAGGCATTCATACCCCTTTTTCGGCTATTCAACAGGCCTACAGGTATGAAAGCCTGGAAGCTGCAAAAAAAGCCATTCGGGACGTCGGGAAAGCTATTGCCAAAGAGGGACTGCCAGATTCGTTAACACCTCTGGTGTTTGCCTTCACCGGCCGGGGACACGTCAGCGTGGCAGCCCAGGAGATTTTTGCCCTCCTCCCCCACGAAACCATCGACCCGGAAGCCATTCCGGACCTGGTGAAATCCGGCAAAGCCGACAGCACAAAAGTGTACAAGGCGATTTTTCTGAAAGAACATCTTTACAAACCGCGCAATCCCGGCGAAGCATTTTCCCGCGAAAAACTGGCGGCGCATCCAGAGGCCTTCGAAAGCCGGTTTCCGGAATTTCTACCGTACATTACCGTCCTTGTAAATGGCATTTACTGGGAACCCCGCTATCCCCGCATGGTTACCCGAGAAGATTTACACCGCCTGTTTGCCGGAGAGACCCAACCCCGCCTGCGGGTTATTGGCGATATTACCTGTGATATTGAAGGGTCCATTGAAGTCACTGTAAAGCCCACAACCTACAAGAATCCGGTATACGTGTACGATGTTACCCGGCAGGATATTGTGGATGGCTGGGAAGGCCGCGGACCGGTGATTTTAGCCGTGGACAAATTACCCACCGAATTGCCCCGGGAAGCAACCGAGTGGTTTGGACAATCGCTTTTACCATTTGTTCCAGAACTGGCAATGATTGATTTTACCCAGCCTCTGGAGCATTTGCAGCAATCCCTTCCGGCTCCCTTTCGGCATGCCGTAATTGCGCATCAGGGGCGGTTAACCCCGGAATTTGAATATCTGTATGAAGAACTTTCCAAAAATGCCGGAAATAAATGAAGAAAAAATCACATTTTGGAACAAGGCATGATTTCTTAAATAATAATTGTTCAACGGGTGTTTTTAAGGAGGTAGTATGAAAACGGTATTGATTTTGGGCGCAGGCCGTGTTGCCAAACCCATGGTGGAGTATCTGGTTCGTTTCCCGGAAATTAAAGTCGTCGTCGCCAGCCGGCATGTGGATCATGTAAAAGGGTGGTTTCCGGCGGATTCACATCACGAGATTATTCAGCACGACTTTTCCCACAATGGCGAAGCAGAAGAAATTGTCAAAAAAGGCGACGTTATTGTTAGTTTACTACCTTACACGCTTCACGTCAAATTTGCCAAAGATGCGTTACGGTTAGGGAAGCATCTGGTCACCACATCCTACGTTAGTGATGAAATGAAAGCACTGGATGCGCAGGCGCGCGAAAAAGGCGTTTTGTTATTGAACGAGATTGGGCTGGACCCCGGTATTGACCACATGAGCGCCAAAAAAATTATTGACGAAGCCCATGAGCGGGGCGGGCAGGTGGTTTCGTTTAAATCGTACTGCGGAGGCATTCCCGCTCCGGAAGCCAATGACAATCCCCTGGGTTACAAATTTTCCTGGAGCCCCCGCGGGGTGTTGATGGCCGGCCGCAATTCCGCCCGCTATCTGGAAAACGGTCAAATTGTGGAAATCCCGGGCGGCGATCTCTTTAAACATCACTGGTCTATTAAAGTGGATGGTTTGCAGCTGGAAACCTACACCAACCGGGACTGCTTGGGCTATCGCGAATTGTATGAAATTCCCGAAGTGAAAACGCTTTTCCGGGGAACCCTGCGGTATCCGGGCTGGAGCGATTTTATGCAGGGCATTGCCGACCTTGGGCTGTTGAGTGAACATCCCATTACCAACGTGCAGGGCAAGAGCTATGTGGAAGTGTTTGCGAAAATTTTGAATGTGACCGTTCCGGAAATTCGCCCCTTAATTCGGGAACGGGTGCGGACAGACGCGGATGAATTCATCAAAAAACTGGAATGGCTGGGTTTGTGCGATGGTAATACCACCTTCCCGGAACCGGAAACCACCCCCATTGATTTTCTAACCCACATCATGCTGGAGAAAATGCAGTACAAACCGGGCGAACGGGATCTGGTGGTATTGTATCACGACTTCCTGATTCGCTATGCGGATCACGACGAGCAGGTGACTTCCACCCTCATTGAATACGGCATCCCCAATGGCGATAGTGCCATGGCGCGAACCGTTTCCTTACCCGCTGCCATAGCGGTGCGTTTGATTCTGGAAGGGAAAATTAACACCACCGGAGTCCACATTCCGGTCATTAAAGAAATTTATGAACCGGTCCTGGAAGAATTGGAAAACCTGGGTATCCGTTCGCAGGAGAAAACCGTGGTGCTGGAGAAGAAATAAATATCCGTTGAATTTTGGAATGCGGGGAATTTTATTTCAGAGAACGACAAACTCAGAAAGGAGAATACAGTGAAACAGGCCATTGAGGGGTTGGAACCCCATTTATTATGGGAACATTTTTATCAGCTATCTCAAATCCCGCGTTGCAGTAAGCATGAAGAAAAAGCCCGCGATTACGTGATTGACGTGGCAAAACGGAATCATCTGGAATACAAAACGGATAGTGTGGGCAATGTGGTGGTAAAATTGCCGGCCACGCCGGGAAAAGAAAACGCACCGGTTGTGGTGTTACAATCCCACCTGGACATGGTGTGTGAAAAAAATAAAGATGTGGCGCACGATTTTTCTAAAGACCCCATTGAACTGGTGCGCGATGGGGAATGGATTACGGCCAATGGCACCACCCTGGGGGCGGACAACGGAATTGGGGTAGCCGCCATGCTGGCCGTTATGGAAAGTAAAGAAGTGGAACATGGCCCTCTGGAATTACTGTTTACCATCGATGAAGAAACCGGGCTGACCGGTGCCAGTGGACTGGATGAGCACATGCTGGAAGGGCGCACCCTCCTAAATCTGGATTCGGAAGAAGACGGGGTCATTTACATTGGCTGTGCCGGCGGGCGGGACACGGAAATCTTTTTAAAGAAGGAGAACGAAGCCATCCGCGATGGTTTTGTACCGGTGAAAATTCTGGTCACCGGGCTTCAGGGCGGACACTCCGGGTTAAATATTCACGAAGGGCGCGGAAACGCCATTAAGTTGCTCAACCGCCTGCTGTGGAATTTGCGAAAAGAAGTAGATTTTCAGTTAGGGGAAATGGACGGCGGGAATAAACACAATGCCATTCCCCGGGAATGCGACGCCATCATTTTCGTTGCCAGCAACCAGGTGGAAACGGTTAAGGAATTTGCCGACCGATATGCTGAGATTTACAAAGAAGAGTACAAATTTGTGGAAAAGGACGTGCGCATTGAAGTGAGCACGGATGGGTTTACTGCGCCATCGGCCGCATTAACCACCAGCCTGCGGGATAAATTGCTGGATATGCTGTACGCCATGCCTCATGGGGTAATGGCCATGAGCCTGGCTGTACCCGGCCTGGTGGAAACATCCACCAATCTGGCGGTTTTAAAAACCCAGGACGATAAGATTAGCGTGTTAACCAGCCAGCGCAGTTCCGTTACCTCCCGCCTGGACGAAATTTGCGAAATGGTGTATGCGGTGGGCACGCTGGTGGATGCGGAAATTCGCCAGGGGAATGGGTATCCCGCCTGGCAGCCCAATCCGGACTCCCGGGTACTGCAAACCGCCAAGGCGGTTCAT
>WGBF01000573.1 GCA_015494485.1 bacterium
CGAATGTCCAGCGCCATTTCGTTTTGCTTTGCCCTGTTGATTGGGGCAGGCAGTTTCGTACCGGCTGTTGCACAATCGCCTTCGGAATGGCTTACCAGCCACGGGCAACTTACCTCTCTGTCCGAAACAGCACTGGAATTCCGCACCGGGGATACCCTGGCGCTGGCTTTGCTGGCCTTTCCACCCGACTCCCCGTACAGTACCCTCCGGGTGGAACTGGCAGTGGAGCCCACGCACTGGCACGATACTACCAGCGCGGCTTATCTGGTGGTCGGTACCGACTCTGTGGGAGTTCTGCGACTGTGGGCAGCCGGGTATTCAGGCAGGCATCAAGCGGTGGAATGGGGTCCGCTCCGCGTCACCTCCCGGGTTTCCATTCCGGACGTCTTTCCTCAAAAAACAAAGGCCGTGACCATTTTGCCACGCACCGGGTCTTTGTATTTTAAGTGGGTCATTTCTGTAGATACGGAAAACTTCATCGAAGTAAACGGCGTGCCTCTGAATCTACCACCGTTTATGCTGCCCTGGCACATCACCTATGTGGGTGTCGCCATTCGGAATGCTGCTGTTCGGTTTCACCAACCGCAAGTTGTACGGGAATAGCCTCACCTGTTGAAAAGGCTGCCTATCCCGAAGGCCCCTGCACCGGGAGGGTCAGGCGCAATTCCTGGTATTTTTGCCGAAGCCGTTCCAGCCCCATGCGCACATCCCCTTCGTGGGCACGCAACGTTTCGGGGAACGGCGTTACCACCAGCTCCTGCTTCCCCTGCGTCCAATGCCCCAGCCACACCCCCCAAAACCGCGTGGCAGTAAACCGAATCGTGGGACTGCTGATGGTTACCGCCCCTGGCGCCAGAACATAATGCAACAGGGATTCCCACTCCCCTTCCAGAGTCCAACGGATTTCTTTTTCCGGAGAAACTGCCCGCAAATCCTGCTGAAGCTGCTCTTTAATTGAAGAGGGAATTTGCGCCACTTCCATCACAGCCGTTAAAAATTGGCGCACGCCCTGCGCGACATCCTCCGGCGGAAATGCCACCACCTGCGGGTACCAGTTGATTTCCACAATTTCCAGAATGGGGGTAAACTCCAGGGTGCGCCCCCACAGTGTGGTAACCCACACCCCGGGATAGCGGGTATTGTACACCACCGATTTGTTGTTGGTGGAATTATCGGTAATCTCCACCTCTCCCCGCTGGAACAACGTGCTTAACAGTTGAATGTCCTCCGGGGAGAAGGGCATTTTGTTGGTGTAAATAAAGTGGGGCGCTCCGCCCTGAAGTAATTGCTCCAGAGCATCGGTAATTTCCTTAAGCACCGGCAACACATTCATCATCATGGTACCATGGTCTCCAGATACTGATGTAATTCTTCTGTGGTGGGCGGTACTCCCGCCATGGGATACCCCTCTGCCTGCAGCAGTTTCGATAAGCGGCGGAAAATTTCCGGCAACGCACAAGCCGCCGGGGCAGAAAGGGCAATGCCGGTTTCCAGCGTCTGCGGTTCAACCCCCAGCACCACCAACTGCTCAAAACGCTTGCCTTTCATTTGTAAATAGGCCAGCACTTCCTGAATGCCGGCTTCATGGGCAGAAATTTTTTGCCGGAAATAGCGCAACACCGCGTCCCCTTCCAGCTGGTAAACGGTACCGGGCGCTTTGCCTCCGGAAATGGCGTCCACAATAATTAATGACCGGGCCTTTTCCAGCTCCGGCACCAGCTCCCACCCCAGCGTTCCCCCATCCACCAGGGACACTTCCGGCGGAAGGTGGAAATGCCGGGACAACAATTTCACCACGTGCACCCCCAGCCCCTCATCGGAGAGCAGCACATTACCCACGCCGATCACAACCAGCATCGCCCAGCACGTCTTCAATTTTGCATTCCAGGGCATCTTCCGCATCCACCGGGATGCGATGCAACGGCACCCAGCGATTCCCCGATGCCATGGATGCCAGTTCCCCTTCTTTAAACAAAAAGGCATTGTAAAACACCAGATACACATGAAAAATTAAAAACAAGAAAAACAGCCAGGCGACAATGCGATGCCACACATGGAGAGTGAATTCATTGCCGAATAACGCCAGCGTCCATTGGGAAACAACTGTTGCTGTGGCGCCATTGGGATTGGACATGCCGTACATGGCAAAACCGGTCCAGATTTGAAAAACAATCAGGGCAAAAATGAAAATGTACGCCAGCCGGGCCAGGGGATTCCGGATGACCGGCGGATAACTTTTTTTGATAAACACATACGTTAAAATCACATCCTTTAACATCCAGAGATGTTTGGGTGCCATCAACGCCCGATGGGCTTTTTTGGTAAAGAACAAAAAGATGCGGTAAAGAAATGCTACCAGCAATACATATCCAGCGGAAAAATGAATGGTGCGCACCAAGTCCATGGATAGAATATGGGGATACACCACCGTGGGTTCACCACTGCCGGATCCGGTAAAAAAAGGATCCCCAATGTAAAGCCCGGTAACAAATAATACCACAATGCACAAAAACTGAACCCAGTGCCAGATACGCAGGCCCGGTTGAAACAGGTATATTTTTAAAAAGGTACGTTTTTCCGAAACGGACATTTGGACCTCCTGAAATTTTTACCATCAGGGTAAAATGTTATTGGTTCCCACATGCACCACCGCCCGCTCCTTACCGGTGGCATCAAAAATGTGGGTGGAACACGCCAGGCACGGGTCAAACGAATGAATGGTTCGCAACACTTCCAGCGGCTGGTCGGCCACTTTCACTTCGGTGTCCATCATGGCGGCTTCGTAAGCGGAGCGTTCCGGGGAATGGTCCAGCCGCGGGGAAACATTCCATGTTGTGGGCACAATCGCCTGATAATTCTGAATCTTGCGGTCTTTAATAACCACCCAGTGGGACAGCGCACCCCGGGGTGCTTCCGTCATGCCCACTCCTTTGTATTCGGCGGTGCTCCAGACTTCCGGGTTAAATTTTTCGGTATTGGCGACGGTGGTGTCTCCCTGCTTAATGTTGTCGATTAATTGCTTCATGAAGTAATAATTGACGCTGGCAGCCACCTGCGCTTCCAGTCCCCGGGCAGCGGTTCGACCCACGGTGGTGGGCATCCACACTTCCGGCGGGGCTCCCAGCACAGCGGAAACGGTATCAATTTGCTTCACAATCATTTCGTCCACCCAGGTAGGTTTGATGTGGCCCTGCTTCACCGCAGTGTACACAACCATGTAGCGGGCCAGTGGTCCCACTTCGGCAACCTTGTTTCGCCAGGTGGGGGTCTTGGCCCAGGAGTATTTCCCCTTTTCATTCAGGTATTTAATATTGGTTTTCGTACCTTCCCGGGGTCCGGTGTAATGGGGTTTGGTTTCTCCCTGCCAGGGATGCAGGGCCCTGTCGTCCCCTCCAGCATATTCAAACCAGGAATGCTGCACGTATTCCGCAATATTTTCCAGTTCCTTTTCGTTAATGGGATAATACTTGGCGTTGTTTACCCCTCTGGCAAAATCTTCCACCACCCCGTTGGAATGGTAAAGGAGTTTGCGATAATAATCGCCGTCCTGGAAACCGGAGTAATGTTCGGGGAAGTCCCCAAAGCCCAGAACCCGCTTTTTGGACAATCCGCCGCCAAAGGTCCAGTGATGCTGATTGACGTAAATATCGCCAATGGCCAGCAAATCCAGTAAATAGAAATTATTCACCGCTTCCCACTGCCGGTCCAGAGAGGCTTCCACCTGGGCCAGTCGGGCGGAATTGATGGGCGCATTCATATCCTCCAGGGAAATGGCAGAATACATTCCCCCAACCAGATAGTGGGGATGCGGGTTTTTACCCCCAAATACCACATGGGGAATCACCATTTCCCGCTGCAAGTCCAGCATGTCCAGATAATGGGCTACAGCCATTAAATGCACTTCCGGCGGAAGCTTTCGGTAATCGGGATGATTCCACCATTTGGCCGGGGAGAAAATACCCAGCTGGCCGCTTTCCACCAGCGCTTTCACCTTGTCCTGAAATGCTTTGTAATAGGACGGTGTGGCTTTGGGAAAATTTTTGGGATACGCATTGGTTCCCATGAAATCCGTGGCCAAATCCCGAATTGCACCGTATTTCTTAATAATAACATTTTGAAGTTCCGCCGTTTTAACCGGGTCTGCCTTCAGGGCTTCCACCGGCGAAACCCAGTCCAGGGCATGCAAATGGTAAAAATGAACCACATGGTCATGGGTATACAATGTTCCCAGCATGATATTGCGAATGGCATTGGCATTTTTGGGAATCTGGATTCCCAGGGCGTCCTCAATACACCGCACGGAAACCAGCGCATGAATGGTGGTACACACGCCGCAAATGCGTTGGGTAAACGCCCAGGCATCCCGGGGGTCGCGCCCCCGTAAAATCAATTCAATACCCCGCCACATGGTCGCCGAAGATACGGCATCCTGTACGCGCTGGTTTTTCTCATCCACCACCACCTCGACACGCAGGTGTCCTTCAATTCGGGTGACGGGGTCCACAACGACACGTGTTGCCATCAGTTATTCCCCCTCATTTCGTTTTTTCTTCTTGATTGTTTCCGTTGGTTTCCCGGCTTGCCATGGTGTTGCGAATGGCACTGCCAATGGCATGAGCAGCCAGCCCACCGATGGCCGCGGCGCCGGCAATTAAGCCGACCTTATCTGCGGTCGTTTCTACCCCCGGTAAGGGGATATTCACCAACCGATTGTGGAAGGGACCATTGTCCCAGAATCCATCCGCCGCGCAGCCAATGCAGGGTGCACCGGATTGAATGGGGTAGGAAATCCCCCCATACCAGCGCAGGTTCCCGCAGGAATTGTACGTCGTGGGACCACGGCACCCGATTTTGTACAAACACCATCCTTTTTTGGCCGCATCGTCATCCGGCGTTTCCACAAATTGACCTGCATTAAAGAAGGGGCGGCGGTAGCAGGTATCGTGAATGCGCTGACCGTAAAACATTTTTGGCCGTCCTTTGCGGTCCAGGGGTGGAATTTCGCCAAACTGCACCACATGCAGGATTACCCCGGTCATTACTTCCGGAATGGGCGGACAACCCGGTACCTTAATAATGGGCTTGTCGGTAATCACCTTGTGGATGGGTACAGCGTGGGTGGGATTGGGTTTGGCTGCTTGCACACACCCGTTGGAAGCACAGGAACCCCAGGCAATAACGGCAGCCGCACCCTTTGCCGCTTCTTTCAACTCTTCCAGAAACGATTTTCCCCCCACAATACAAAACATCCCGTCTTCATTTAACGGGGGATTTCCTTCCACCGCCAGAATGTATCGTCCGTGATATTTTTCCATAATCTCCCGTTTGTGCTCCAGCATGGGCTCACCGGCGGATGCCTGCAGCGTGTCGTCAATTTCCAGGGAAATCATGTTCAATACCAAATCTGACGCCAGCGGCGAACCGGAGCGAATCAGGGATTCCGAACAGCAGGTGCATTCCAATCCGTGCAGCCAGATAACCGGAACCTTCTCTTTGGTTTCCATGGCATGAATGAGTTTGGGAATAAATGAGGGCGCCAACCCCATCAGGCCGGCCATCATGGTACTGAACTTAATAAACTCCCGCCGGCTCATCCCCCGTTTCTGGAAACTTTCCCAGTACGTTTCTCCAGCCATTGTGTTTCTCCTTATATAATTATACTTATCCATTCCCCCTATGCGGGGCTAACGCAGAAAGGCATGACACACAACGCCTACAGCGCGTCAATAATGGGTATGGAAATTTTATCTATATCTATCCCGCAGGCGCGGGTGAATATTTGAAGGTTGTGAGAAGATAGGAATGCCAAATTTTATATTCAATACAAAATTTGGTGAAAATAAAATTTTTTTATTTCAGATGTTTGTCGGAGGAAAAATAGTTTTGTTATGAGACGGCGGATTCGCGGTTTAATTGACCGTAACGATAATAGGCCGCACATGCCCCTTCGGAAGACACCATGCAGGAACCCAGGGGGTGTTGCGGGGTGCAACCGGTACCAAACACTTTGCACTCAAACGGTTTGGCCAAGCCTTTTAGAATTTGCCCGCAAATACAAACTTTGTGGTCATCAATGGGTTCGGTAGGCAGCAATTCCTTGAACACCACTTCGGCATCCAGATGGGCATATTCAGGGCGCAATTTCAGGGCACTACGGGGAATGTCCCCAATGCCCCGCCAGCGGAAGCTTTCCCGCACTTCCATGTAGCGCTGAATCATCTCCTGCGCTTTCACGTTGCCTTCCCACGTAACGGCCCGTTTGTACTGGATTTCTACGTCAGCACGGCCTTCGTTCATTTGCCGCACCAACATTAAAATGCTTTCCATAATGTCCACCGGCTCAAATCCGGCAACCACGATAGGGGTGCGGTACTGTTTGGCAATTTCGTCGTAAATTTTAGCACCGGCAATTACACTTACATGGGAGGGCCCAATAAAGGCATTTATGCGGGCATCGCCACTTTGCATAATGGCATGAATGGGCGGCGGCACCAGCACATGGTTAACGTGAATGACCACATTGCGAATATCATCCCGCAATATTCGTTCGATGAGTGAAGCGGTCATGGGTGTGGTGGTTTCGAAGCCAATAGCAAAGTAAATGACAGTTTTGTCCGGGTGCTGACGGGCAATTTTTAAGGTATCCAGCGGGGAATACACCGGCTTAATGTTCCGTCCCCGTGCCCGTTCCTTTTGCAGGGAGGACTTGCTCCCCGGCACGCGAATCATATCCCCCAGGGTCACTAAAATATGGTTTTCCGGTTGAGCCAGGGCAATGGCGTGGTCAATGCGTTCCTTGGGCATAATGCACACCGGGCATCCCGGCCCGTGAATAAACTCCACTTCCGGCGGCAGAATCTGGGGCAATCCAAAACGCATGATGGTATGGGTGTGCCCGCCGCAAATTTCCATTACCCGCAGGGGATGGCGGATTTCCTTTTGAATTTGCCGTGCCAGGGCACGAATCCGTTGTGCATCCCGGAAATCGCGGATGAAATCCACGGACTGGCTCATGATTCCCCCCGCACTTCATCCCAGAACTCATCCCGTTCGTCCTCCTCCATCAACCGGATAAGCTCCTCATACGCCTTAATGCTTTCCAGTGCCTGTTCTTCATCCAGTTTGGTCATGGCATAACCCACGTGTATCAGCACGTAATCGCCCACGTCAACGGGGTCCATCATTAAATCCAGGGAGACGCGTCGCCGCATTCCCAGGGTATCCACCACGGCGGTGTTATCGTCGCCAATTTCAATGATTTTGGAAGGAATTGCCAGGCACATGGTTTGCCCCCTTTATTCATGCGAATGGGTTTGTTGAGTCCGCGCTTTTTGCCGCAGCGAAATTTTTAATTTCAACCACTGCAGCCACTCATCCAGCCCTTCCCCATTGACCGCGGAAAGGGCAATGAAGTCAGCACCGGGATTAATATCGCTTAGAAACCGGTCAAAGCGGGAACGGTCAAACGGCAAATAGGGCAACAGATCCGTTTTGGTTAGCAATACCAGATTGGCGGCGCGGAAAATGACCGGATACTTGGCCGGCTTATCGTCCCCTTCCGGAACGGACAGCAACACCACATTTAAATGCGTACCCACATCGTAGGCGGCCGGGCAAACCAGATTGCCTACATTTTCCACAAACACCACATCCAGCTCGTCCAGCGGCAAATGATGGAGGCCGTCGTGCACCATAAAGGCATCCAGGTGGCAGGCCTGGCCGGTGGTAATCTGGTGCGCCGGTACCCCTCTGGCCCGGATGCGTTCCGCGTCCCGTTCCGTTTCCAGATCTCCCTCAATCACCCCAATGCGCAATTCGGAACCCAGCATTTCGATGGTTTTCTCCAGCAGGGTGGTTTTACCCGCCCCCGGGGAGCTCATCAGATTAATGCCCACCACCCCACAGGCTTCCAGGTGCTCCCGGTTATGGCGTGCCTGTTCATCGTTGGCACTTAAAATGTTTTCCAGTACTTCCACGGTGTGGGTTTCGTTCAATGCGGGATTTTGATGCGTGTGATGATGGGAATGATCATGTTCTTCGGTAATGCCGCAACCACAATCTTTGCACATATCGTCCCCTCCTGCCGTGTTTGCTTAGTTGAATATAGGAGAGATTTTTCAATTTTGCCAAAATTTTTTGGGGATTTTTTTCTTGGGTTACCGGGCGCTTCCATAAAAAAAGCCGCTGCCGGCAATGGGTACCGGCGCGGCTCTGAGAAAAATGGTACCGCAGGATTTACTTCAACAACACCATTTTGCGGGATAACGATTGGTTATCGGTGGTCAGGCGGTACAGGTACACGCCGCTGCTCACCGGCTGGTTGGCGTCATTGCGGCCGTTCCACACAAATCGGTGGGTACCAGCGGCCAGTTCACCAATCCACAGAGTGCGCACTTTTTGTCCCTGCAGATTGAAGATTTCCAGACGAACCGGCTGGCGGCGCAGCACACGGACCTGGATGGTGGTACTGGGATTAAACGGATTGGGATAGTTGGGTAACAATTCAACCGTTGCCGGAACGGTAACCGGTGCGTCCGGCGTGTGAATCCCCACAATAGTGCCCACACCGCCCTGGAGCACGGTACCGCCATTCCCCAGCACCCAGCCACCATCCGACGTATCCACAAACGTAACGTAATTCAAATCCATCTGGGAAGGGGATTTGTCCGCCTCCCAGTGCTGACCACCGTCCACGGTTTGCAGAATGGTCCCGTTGCCGCCAACGGCCCATCCCAGCATCGGGTCCCAGAACATCACATCGTGCAGCGGTTCGTTACTACCCGTATTCTGGGCCGCCCAGTTGGCACCGCCGTCGGTGGTGGCGTACACCTTGCCATCACTGGCAGCCGCCCACCCCTTCAGGGAATCCACAAACGTCACGGAATAAAAGGTTATATTGCTGTTTCCGTAACCGCTCCAGTTTGCTCCACCGTCCAGGGTCTGATACAACACACCCTGTCCGGCAACCACAGCACGATTCGCACTAAAGGCAAATACTCCATACAAATTTGGCGCTTCTGTTATCGGAAGATTCATGGATTGCCAGGTTGTGCCCCCATCCGTGGTTTTGAGCACCACACCATTATCCCCCACTGCCCATCCCACGGAATCGTTGGCAAAGTCCACATCGTTCAAATCGTCGGTAACGCCGCTGCTCTGATTCGTCCAGCTAACACCCAAATTATTGCTGCGCATAATGCGGCCGTTTTTACCCACCGCATACAGCGGTCCACCAGCGTAACAAATTGCCCGGGGCGGGTTGTTGGGTTCATCAACCAGTTTCTGCCAGCTCTCACCGCCGTTGCGGGTACCGTAAATTTTCCCCGTAGCCGTAACCAGCCACCCCATATCCGTGGCCGTAAAATCCCCATCCAGAATGTCCTCCGTGGTAAAGGAGGTGCTCAG
>WGBF01000574.1 GCA_015494485.1 bacterium
AACTGATGATTAAACACCAGGTTTTTCAAATTGTGTTTATAATAGGTATAAAATCCGCGGGAATGCTGCAATAACACCACGTAGCCATCCTGATACGTCCAGCCACTAAACAACACCACACCATCTGCTGCCGCCAGAATGGGCGTTCCCTGAGGTGCTGCAATGTCCACCCCCAGATGCCCCTGGGGTTTAAATTCCTGGGACAGAAAACCAACTACGGGAGGCAAAAGCGGCACATCGGAAAAAATTGAGGTTTGCCGCATGGTTATGGTGGACAAATCAATTTCTTCCTGGGGTGAGCTGGTTTCCTGAAAATGAATGTACCCTTCCAGCGTCTGGCGGACACGTTGATTGTACGCCCGCAGTTTTTGGAGCTCCTGCTGAATCTGAACCACCCGTGCCACCTGCTTGCGCAGTTCCTTGTTTTCTTTTTCCAGAGCATTGCGCTCAATCGCCATTTGCAAGACCCGGCTGTAGGTAATCACCCCCAGAATGACACTGATCAAAAATATGATCAGGAAGCTAATCAACAATTTTAAACTCAGGTAGCGGATGCGATAACTACGGGAAGGGGAATCGTCATCAGGAATCAGGAGGATGTTTAAAAATTTTGGTTTCCGCCGCTTGGTCATTGAACCTAATAAGAAATTTGATTAAACATTTCGATTAAGCGCTCCAGATCTTCCGGCGAATAGTAAGCAATTTCGATTAAACCACCTTCTTTTTTGGGGCGAATTTTCACCTGGGTACCCAGAATTTCCCGCAGTTGTTCCTCAATGCGAATCAGGAACACATTCTTACGGGGGCGGTTGGTGGTTTTTGTTTCGGATTCACCATTAATCTTTTTTACCAGCTGCTCCACCTGGCGCACCGAATAGTTGTTTTTAACCACCTTTTTCCAGACTTCCGTAATCCGTTGCTTGTCTTTAATCCCCAGCAGGGCGCGGGCATGGCCTTCCCGTATTTCGCCCTTGCGCAGACTTTCCTGAATTTGAGGGGGAAGCTTTAACAGCCGAACCACATTGGCAACCGTGGCACGGTCTTTCCCGATTTTCTGGGCTACTTCTTCCTGGGTCAGGTTGTACTCATCCATCAAACGCTGGTAACTTAAAGCAAGGTCAATGGGGTTCAGATTTTCCCGCTGGATATTTTCCACCAGCGCCAGTTCCAGCAAATCTTTGTCCGCTTCCACCTCCATAATGCGAACCGGTACCGTTTTCAACCCCAGTTCCACAGCAGCCCGAAAGCGGCGTTCCCCGGCCACAATCTGGTACCGACCGTTACCGGAATGACGCACGACTATCGGTTGAATGATGCCATTTTCCTGAATGGACTGCTTGAGTTCATTCAATGCCCCTGGGTCATAATCCTGTCGCGGCTGCATGGGATTGTGTTCAATACGCTCCACTTCCAGCTCAACCGCAATTTCTTTTCCACTCCCCCCGCTGGTTCCGGCATCATCCTCCTGAATGGAAGGAATTAATGCCTGCAAGCCTTTTCCCAGCCGTTGTTTACTTTTCATGGTTTAACAATTCCTCTGCGAGTTTCATATAACTTTCGGCGCCTGTTGAGGTGGCATCGTACAAAATAATGGGTAAGCCAAAACTGGGAGCTTCACTCAGGCGCACATTGCGGGTTATCACGGTATCGAAGACCTTCTCTTTAAAGAAATTCCGTACTTCCTGAGCAACCTGGTTGCACAAATTCAACCGGTTGTCGTACATGGTAAGCAGAACGCCGTTAATTTCCAATGCTTTGTTTAAATGTTTCTGCACCAGTTTAATTGTATTCAGCAACTGGCTAAGCCCTTCCAGGGCATAATATTCACATTGAATGGGAATCAGCACACTATCAGCAGCGGTAAGGGCATTTAAGGTTAAAATGCCCAGCGAGGGGGGACAGTCAATAAAAATATAATCATACGTATCTTTTACGGTTTTTAATGCTTCCCGTAAAATTTTCTCCCGGGCAATTACCTGAATGAGTTCCACCTCTGCACCAACCAGATTAATGTGGGCCGGCACAATATCCAGATTGGGAACCCGTGTTGACTGAATGACCCGTTCGATTTGTTCGTGATTCACCAACACATCATAGGTACTTCGGTCCAGTTGCCGCGGGTCAATGCCCAGACCGGAGGTGGCATTGGCCTGCGGGTCAATATCAATCAATAACGTGCGCTTTTCCGCTACCGCCAGACAGGAGGAAAGGTTTACAGCAGTGGTGGTTTTACCAACCCCACCTTTCTGATTGGCTATGGTGATAATCTGTCCCATAAAATCCCGATTTTCTTTAAAAAAGCAAGTGAATTTAAACGAGCACCTTTAGAAATGCAAGGCAATTCATAAGGCATTAAAATACAGAGAGTTACGCGTATTTTACTTGAATTTCCCACCCCCTCATCCACAGAACATAATATACTTCCGGATTGCGAAAAGGCCAAATACACTGCTACACTTTTTCACTAAATGAAAAAACGGGGCTCCCGTACGGAAGCCCCGGGAAAAGTTAAAAAATTGCAGGTTAATTTACACCAGCAAATCTACTTCCTGAGAGTCCAGAATGGCAATGGCCGTCATTTTCACCACGTCCATTTCATCGAAGTCGCCAATCTGGAGCAAATGCACCGGTTTGCGCATGCCCATTAAAATGGGGCCAATGGTTTCGGCATGCCCCAGCCGGGCCGCCAGTTTGTAGGCTACATTGCTGGCTTCCAGATTGGGGAAGATTAACACATTGGCACCGCCTTTACCTGCCAGTTCACTGAAGGGGAAATAGGTATCCAGAATTTCCGGCACCACAGCCGTATCTGCCTGCATTTCGCCATCCACAATTAAGTCCGGTTCCCGGTGTTTTACAATTTCCGTGGCCAGCCGCATTTTTTCCGCAAAGGGGTGGCGATTACTACCAAAGTTGGAGAAGGACAGCATGGCAATGCGCGGTTCGTAGCCCAGACGTTTTACCTCGTGGGCACTGAGCAACGCAATTTCGGCAATATCCTCCGCCGTGGGGTCAATATTAACCGTGGCATCCGCAAAGAACATGACGCGATCCTTGAAGACCAGCATGTACAAACCGGCCACTTTGTTTACCCCCGGCGCCGTGCCAATAACCTGCAAGGCCGGTCGGATGGTTTCCGAATAGTGCTGGGTTAACCCGGCCACCAGTCCATCCGCTTCGCCCAGTCGCAGCATCATTACGCCAAAATAAATGGGTTTCTGGATCAACTTGCGGGCTTCGTCCAGAATAAGCCCCTTGCGCTTGCGGACTTCGTACAACACCTGGGCAAAATCTTCACGGCGGGCCGATTTTACCGGGTCAATAATTTCCACAGCATTGCCGATGTTCAACTTTAACTGTTTTAACTTTTGCCGGATTACTTCTTCCCGCCCCAGGAGTACTGGATTGGCCAGGCCCTCGTCCAGAATGACCTCGCAGGCTTTCAGGATGGTCTCGTGTTCCCCTTCCGGATACACGATGCGGCGTGGGGTTTTCCGTGCGTGATTAATAAATACCCGCGTTACCTGCCGGCTCATACCCAGGCGGGCTTCCAGCTTTTCACGGTATTCGTCAATATCAATGGTTTTCCGGGCTACACCGGATTCCATTGCGGCCTTGGCCACGGCAGTGGCCTCCCACAACAGCACCCGTGGATCAAAAGGCTTGGGAATAATGTATTCCGGACCAAATTCCAGGTGGTCCAGCCGGTAGGCTTTTAGCACCGAAAACGGTACCGGTTCCCGCGCTAATGCAGCAAGAGCATGGGCTGCAGCAACTTTCATGGCTTCGTTAATCTGGCGGGCCCGCACGTCCAGCGCCCCCCGGAAAATGAACGGAAATCCCAGCACATTATTCACCTGATTGGGATAGTCGCTCCGGCCGGTGGCCATGATGACATCATCGCGGGCAGCTTTGGCCTCTTCGTAGGTAATTTCGGGGTCAGGATTGGCCATGGCAAAAATGATGGGATGGTCCGCCATGCTCTTCACCATTTCCCGGTTCAGAATGTTGGCCACGGAAACGCCCACGAACACATCGGCGCCCTTCAGGGCTTCCTCCAGTGTCAAGTCCCCGTTTTCAATGGCAAAAAATTCTTTGTAGGGATTCATCCCTTTTTTGCGGCCCTTATAAATGACGCCACGGCTGTCAAACATGACGATGTTTTCCTTCCGGGCACCCAATTCCATGTAAAATTTGGCACAGGCAATACCCGCTGCACCGGCACCATTCATTACAATTTTTACATCCTGAATTTTCTTGCCCGCCAGTGCCAGCGCATTAATTAAACCGGCACCGGAGATAATTGCCGTCCCATGCTGGTCGTCATGAAACACCGGGATATTCATGGTTTCCCGCAGGCGCTCTTCAATGTAGAAACATTCCGGGGCTTTAATATCTTCCAGATTGATCCCGCCGAACGTTGGCTCCAGCAATTGCACGACCCGGATCACTTCATCGGGATCCTGGGAGTTGACCTCCAAGTCAAATACATCAATATCCGCAAAGCGTTTAAACAACACCCCCTTCCCTTCCATTACCGGTTTGCCGGCAAGCGGGCCAATATTGCCCAAACCCAGCACCGCCGTTCCGTTGGAAACAACAGCAACCAGATTGCCTTTGGCGGTGTACTCAAACACATCATCTGGATTTTTCTGAATTTCGCGGCAGGGTTCTGCAACGCCAGGGGTGTAGGCTAAGGACAACTCCTTCTGGGTGTAGCACGGTTTGGTGGTACAAACTTCAATTTTTCCAGGACGGCCCTCGCGGTGGTAACGCAGGGCTTCCTCTTTGGATATCATGACGTTCTCCTTTGTATTTTAAGGTGGGTACAGCCATTTTCCTTTCCGGTATCTTACTGACCTCAATAATTTTACTGCAGTAATTTTCAAAGAGTTTTGCCGGGTTGCCATAAAAAGATTTTTTAGTTGAACACACCGCCACCTGGAAACGCATCGTTTTCCTTCCTGAATAAAACAGCTTTTTGCAAAGAGTCGCTGGAATTGGACATCCGGGGGCGTCATTTTTCTGCTGCCCCCAATATGCCCCTCACTTCCGGCAAACATCCGCGTTCCGGAAAGAATTTTCATTTTTAATTGCAAAAATCGCACGGTTTTGTAATTTGAAACAGCCCAAAACGACAGGAGACTTCTATGCTGACCGATATTGAAATTGCCCATCGGATTCAACTGAAACCCATTACCGATGTTGCCGCAACGCTGGGTCTTTCGGAGAACGATTTACACCTGTACGGCCCGTACAAAGCCAAAATTCGGCTGGAAGCATTACACCGCGAAAAAACAAACCATTCCGGAAAATTAGTATTAGTCACAGCCATTACGCCCACCCCTCTGGGAGAAGGGAAAACCACCGTTTCCATCGGGTTATCCCAGGCATTCTGGAAAATCGGGAAACGCAGCGTGGTAGCATTGCGGGAACCTTCTCTGGGCCCCGTATTCGGCCTGAAAGGCGGGGCAACGGGTGGCGGGTATTCCCAGGTGCTGCCCATGGAGGACATTAACCTGCATTTTACCGGGGACTTCCACGCGGTAACGGCTGCGCACAATTTGCTTTCCGCAGTCATGGACGCCATGATATTCCACGGCAACGAAGTGGGTATTGACCCCGGCCGGATTTTATGGCCCCGCACCATCGACATGAACGACCGCAGCCTGCGCAATATTGTTATTGGTCTGAAACAGGCCCTGAATGGCCCTATGCGGGAAGAACGCTTTGTGATAACCCCGGATTCCGAAATTATGGCCATTCTGGGGCTTTCCAAAAGTTACTCCGAATTGAAGGAGCGCATCAATAACATTCTGGTTGGGTTTACCCGGGACCGCAAAGCGGTGTACGCCAATGTCTTTAAATCCGCCGGGGCTATGGCCGCATCGCTTAAGGATGCCCTCCTGCCCAATCTGGTGCAAACCACGGAAAACACCCCCGCCATTATCCACACCGGTCCTTTTGGCAACATTGCCCACGGCACCTGTTCGTTAACCGCCATTGAAGCCGCACTGGCATTTTCCGATTATGCTGTGGTGGAAGCCGGTTTTGGGTCCGACCTGGGAGGTGAAAAATTTCTGAACATTGTCAGTCGCCTGCTGGGGCGCCACCCGGACGTAGCCGTACTGGTGGTAACCATCCGCGCCCTGAAGTACCACGGCGGAATGCAAAAAGACGAACTGACCGAAGAAAATCTGGATGCCCTGCAGCGCGGGTTCGAAAACGTTCAGGCCCACCTGCACATCCTGAAAAATATTTTCGGGATGCCGGTTGTGGTGGCCATTAACCGTTTCCCCCAGGATACGGAGGCGGAAATTGAAAAACTGAGCAAACTGCTGGATGCCGAAAACGTTCCCTTTGCCCTTTCCGAAGGGCACGCCAAAGGCGGTGAGGGAGTGGTGGATCTGGCCAAAGCGGTTATTGCCACCATTGAGAAAGGCGAAAACAACTACCGCCCGCTGTACAGCCTGGACCTTCCGTTAAAGCAAAAGATTGAGCTGGTGGCCCATCAGGTGTACAGCGCCGGCGCCATTAAATATTCCAAACAGGCGGAACGGGCTCTGCGGGTGGCAGAAAAGAACAACTTGAACAATCTGTTTGTGTGCATGGCCAAAACGCAGAGTTCAATCTCCGATGACCCCGCCCTGCGCGGCTGGCCCCGGGGATACAATTTTTATATTGACGACATCCGCTTCCGCACCGGCGCCGGGTTTGCCGTGCCCATTTGCGGGAACATTCTGGAAATGCCCGGCTTGCCGAAACAACCCGCTGCCTGGCAGGTGGATATCGACGATGACGGGGTCATTACCGGACTGTTCTGATTGCGGCGGAAAACGCAGTTTTTCCCGAAAAAAACATTCTGACAACGCATTCGTTTCTTTCAAGCACGCCCTGCACCGGGCTCACTTCCCTGGTGCAGGGTGTTGTGTTTAACTGCCTGTGCTGCTTCACCAAGAATCTTCTTTCAATTATTAATAAGGAAGCTTATCGTTTTTATCGGAATCTCCCCGATTTGTAATCCGCATTGCGTTTTTACATTTTCCCGTTCTGCTATTTGCACCCACCCGGTTTCGATATTAAAATGCATCCTTTAATGGAGTGTATTCTGGTGAGACGGGTATTCCTGACAGGCATTGTTCTTCTGTTCATTGCCGGCAGTGTGCAGGGGCAATGGTTTTATTTTGGCCGCAACAAAGTGCAGTATACCCAGTTTAACTGGCACATTCTGAAGACCACACACTTCGACATTTATTTTTATCCCGAAATGGAAGAGCTGGCCCAGATTGGGGCTACCTACGCAGAAGAAAGCTACTACTACCTGGAAAACAAATTCAATTACACCATTAACCGGCGCATTCCGCTTATTTTTTACAGTTCCCACCTGCACTTTCAGCAAACCAATGTGACCCCCGGATTCATTCCGGAAGGGGTGGGCGGCTTTTTTGAGTTTTTAAAAGGGCGGGTTGTGATTCCCAGCGACGGCAATTTAAACCAGTTCAAAAAGGTCATTCAACATGAACTGGTGCACGTGTTTATGCACAGCAAGGTGTACTTTGCCAACAAAGAACATGGCCGGTACGACCCCACCTTTCCGCCCCTGTGGTTTGTGGAAGGGCTGGCGGAATTCTGGTCTTCGGAATGGGATGCTCAGGCCGAAATGGTCATCCGCGATGCGGTGCTGAACAATTACATCATTCCCCTTTCCCGAATGTACACCATTGCCGGCACCTACACTATGTACAAAGAGGGCCAGGCGGTACTGATGTACATTGCCCAAAAATACGGCGAAGAAAAAATCCTGCGCTTAATGGATGACATCTGGCGCTTTAACAACTTCCAGCAGGTGTTTAAGTATGTGTTGGGTGTAAATTACCAGGAATTTGACCGGGAATGGCTGTACCATTTAAAAAAGAAATATTACCCTTTACTGGCCCGGAAAGATTTTACCAGTATGACCACTGCCGCCATTGTCAAGGAAGGCTTTAGTTTTAAACCGGCGGTGTACATCCGGGAAGGCCGGAAAAAATTAGTCTTTGTGGGCAACCGCACGGGGTATTCCAATATTTACATGACCGACCTGAAGCCGCTCAAATTTCACCAGAAGGAAAAAGTAGAAGTGCTGGTGAAAGGCGAACGCACCCCGGAGTTTGAAGCTTTTCACCTGTTTTCCAGCAAAATAGACGTTTCCGCAGACGGCCGCCTGGTGTTTTCCTCCAAAAGCGGGGAAACCGATGCTCTCTACATTATGGACATCCCCAGCCGGGAAATCATTAACAAGTTTCAGTGGCGCGATGTGGTCAATATTTCGTCGCCGGCCTTTTCGCCGGATGGCCGGTACGTGGTGTTTGCGGGGCTGCATTTTAACGGCAAGCGGGATTTGTACCTGCTGGATTTAAAAAGCGAAGCGCTGATTCAACTGACCAATGACGTGTACGAAGACCGCACGCCATCCTTTTCGCCCGATGGCACCAAAATCGTCTTCTCTTCTGACCGCACCGTGTGGGGTCCCCGCTGGAGTTACAATTTGTTTGTGTACGATTTAAACACCCACCTGATGTACTACCTTACCACCGGTGAACATCAGGACCATTCCCCGGTATGGTCACCGGATGGCCAATCCATTGCCTTTGTATCCGACCGGGACACCACGCTTAATATCTGGGTTGCGGACGTCTCCCGCATCACCCGCTGGGATGCCACCAGCTACCGACAGGTAACCTTAAAACGGGTATCCAATTTTGTCAACGCCGCCTTTGATCCGGAATGGGTAGATAACGACAACCTGGTGTTTGCCGTTTACGAAAACGGGCGCTTTCAGATTCGCCTGCTGCAGCATGTGCAGCAAAAATTGCAGGATAAAAACCCACCGCTGGCTAACGTGCCCATTCCGGCGGCCTACCACTGGAAACCGGCGGGTCAGGGGGCAATCCACAACGTATCCCAGCTAAAGTATAAAAAGAAGTACCAGCTGGACTTTGCCCAGAGCCAGGTAAGTACCAATCCCTTCTGGGGCACCATTGGCGGTGCGGTGTTTTCCCTGACGGACATGCTGGGCAACGACCAGTATCTGATTTACATTTACAACAACGCCCAGCGGAAAAAAGACTTTCTGCGCAGCTTCAATTTTGCGGTTACCAAAATTTCCCTGGGCAAGCGCATTAACTACGGGATGGGCATTTTCCGCATTTCGGGGCGCTTCTACAATGCCCGGGATGGGTTTTACTTTGAGGACCGCGCCGGAGGCTTTTTTACCGCCAACTACCCTTTTTCGCAATTTGACCGCATTGAATTCAGTGCGGATTTCAGTTATTCCGATAAAAATTTGTACTATTACCGGCGACTGGCGTATTTGTCCACAACGTACTTATCCTACATCCACGATAATTCCATCTGGTCCTACACTGGCCCCATTGACGGATCCCGCTACAATATCACCATTGGCAACACTTACGATGTCCGCTGGTCGCGGGTGAATTACTACACCCTACTGGTGGACTACCGGCGGTACTTCCGCTTACACCCCCGCCTGACCTATGCAGTGCGTCTACTAACATTGTGGAATCAGGGGAAGGAAGCCCGCTGGTACTACCTGGGGGGTAGCTGGGATTTGCGCGGGTACCGCCTGTGGTCGTTGCGGGGAGAAAAAATTGTGTTCATGAGCCACGAACTGCGCTTTCCGTTCATTGAATATTTGAACATTCACTTTCCGTTTGGAAACTTTGGCCTGCGGGCAATCCGCGGGGCCGCTTTTGTGGATGCCGGCAACGCCTGGACGGGCAAATTCCCCGGCCTGCTGGGAAGCGTGGGGGTTGGCATTCGCTTTAATTTTGGAGGTGCCCTGGTGCTCCGCTGGGATTTCGGCCGACGCACGGATTTCCGGGAGTTTACCTCCGGATGGTTTACGCAATTTTTCTTTGGGTGGGATTTTTAACATGGGTCTACACAAGACATTCAGAGCCATTAAACCGCACATGATGCCGAAAGGGAACAAAAGACACATCGTGAACATTTTCTCCCATTTCCGGTACGGTATGATTTTTCTGGCGATTATCCTGGGACTGCACTGCATGGGCACCATGCCATTGAAAGTCCCTCCCAGACAAATGAACACCACCCCGGATGCCTGGACAATGCTGGGTGGTAATCCTCAGCATACCCACCATTCGGATACGGACGTAAAACCCCCGCTTGCCGTTTCCTGGAAACGAAACATCCGTTCGGTCATCGCCGACCACCCCCTGACGGTGGGTCCCTACATCCTGTGCTTTACCTGGCGGGGGAATCTGGAAATTGTGGACAGTGAAACGGGCGACCTGCTCTCCGTGGAACGCATCGGCCCGGCGCTGGACCATGTTCCGGTACTCCGGTACCCGGATGTGTATCTGGGTCTGACCATGGGCACCAAAAACCTGAAACGCTACGACCTGCAATACGCCAAAACCATTTACGAAGTAAAAATGACCAACGTAACTACTGCTCCCCTTCTGGTTGGGGACCGGTTGTATCTGGGTACCCACACCGGAAGGGTTTATTGCCGGCAGGCTGTGACCGGTGACAGCGTGTGGAGCGTGAAGGTAAACGCTCCCGTGTACAGCTCCCCCGCCCTGGGCGATTCTCTGATTATTACCGGTACCGAAAAGGGTCTGTTGTTGGCATTGCACCCCCGCACCGGAATTGTGGTGTGGCAACGCCCGCTTCAGGGGGCCCTCTACTCCCATCCGGCAACCGACTCTGCCCACGTGTACATTGGCACAACCGATGGGATATTTTATGCTGTGAATCTTTCGGACGGGACCATTGCCTGGCAGCACCATCTGGGAAGCGCCATTTTTAGCAGTGCGGCGCTGTACCGCCAGACAGTGTATGTGGGAACGAATGGCCATCAGGTGGTGGCGTTTGATGCCCGCAGCGGGAAAATCCGCTGGCGCACCACGTTCAACGGCATTGTTACCGCTACCCCGCTGGTAACTCCCGGGTTTGTGTATGTGGGGTGCTGGGACCATTACCTCTACATCCTGGACCGCACAACCGGGAAAATTGTTGCCAAACAGGATGTAAAAGCACCCATAAAGACCGCTCCCATTATTTACCGGAAAAAACTGCTGGTCCATGCTGCTAACAAAAAGTTGTGGGCATTCACGTCTCAAGCGCCATCCCGGGAAAACGTCTCCCAAAGCCCGGTTACGTTTTTCGAAAAACGGAGGGCCAAACGATGAAATGGTCAGGAGCATTTTTAACGGCATTGCTTATCGGGTTGTCCATTGTTGGCGGAGTTACTCCCGGGCTGAAGGGGCAATCCACGGGGCACATTACGGTGCTGTCCACGCCACCGGGGGCCAGAATTCAACTGGATTCCACCTGGATTGGCAATGCCCCGCTGTACGACGTTGCCGTGCCCCCGGGCAGGCATGTGCTTCGGGCCTACCCGCCCTACAGCGGCATCTGGAACATCGCCGACCAAACGATAACATTTCACGTTCAATCCGGACAGGATACTACCATTCAATTCACCTTTACACCGCCGTTGTTCATCAACAGCATTCCACCGCAGGTCACCGTCTTCCTGGATTCCACAGAAATTGCCCAAACGCCGGCCTACATCCCTTATCTTCGGGTAAAGGGAAAAATGCTGCTGTTTACCAAACGGGGCTATCAACCGGCACAGGTGGTGGTTCAAAGCAATCATCCCTTGCAGGTAACATTGCAAAAGAAGGAAGGGTTTACGGAAGAAAAACGGCCACCGTTGTTGAAAATTGTCCCGCAGAACAACCGCGCGGCCAAATTTACCCTGATGGCCACCACCCTGTTCAGCCATTGGGCTGCATTTTTGTTAAAACGAAAAGCAGATACGTACCATGAGAAGTACCAGCGTACCGCCCAGCCGGATGAAATCCTCCGCTACTGGAACCAGACACGGAAATACGACCGCTACAGTGACATTGCCCTGGCCACCTCTTACATCAGTCTCAGCGCCTTTATTTACCTGGTTATCTTTAAATAATCACCCTTCTTTGCCATGCACCAGACGGGTAATGCTTTTCGCCGTGAACAACAGTCTTCCTGGAAACAACAGAGTTGTAAATTTTCACCTTAACGCAAAATTTGTGACCAATCTGTAATTTTATAAATCAGAATTTTTTACGCATTGCTCCCACTGGCGATTCGCTCTAAATTCCCGCCCATTTGATGGAACGATTGAAAACGGAGGTTACCCATGACGTTCATGAAACAGCGCAACCCTTTCGAAAATGCGCTCAAACAATTTGACAAAGCAGCCCGGATTTTAAACTTAACGGACACCCAGATTGCCATGATTAAGGAACCCCGCCGCGCCATTGAAGTAAACCTGCCGGTTCGGATGGACGACGGATCCATTCGCATCTTCAAAGGTTTTCGCGTCCAGCATAGTATTGTGCGGGGTCCCGCCAAAGGCGGCATTCGCTTCCACCCGGACGTGACGCTGGATGAGGTGAAAGCGCTGGCCTTCTGGATGACCTACAAGTGCGCCGTGGTGGACATTCCCTTTGGTGGCGGTAAAGGCGGCGTGGTGGTGGATCCCAAGGAACTTTCCATTAATGAACTGGAAAACCTGTCTCGCCGCTACATTGCCGAAATGGCCGAAATTTTTGGCCCCAATAAGGATGTTCCTGCGCCGGATATTAACACCAATCCCCAGATAATGGGCTGGATGTTCGACACCTATTCCATGCACAAAAAAGAATACCTGCCGGCGGTTATCACCGGCAAGCCACTGGAAATTGGCG
>WGBF01000575.1 GCA_015494485.1 bacterium
CTTCGGTTCCCACCCAGATAAACCCCTGGGGGTCCTGAACAATGGTAAATACCGTACTTTGAGATAGCCCTTCTTCCAGGGAATAGTGACGAAATTCGAAAACTTCGTTTTGTTGAGCAAAAAAGTTTGCTACCCCAAATACAATTATGAAAAATACCACAATCATTAACGAACTAAATACCCCCTATCCCCTTTTTCATCCCTGAATGATGAAATGCTAATTTCGGGAACAGAATATTAAAATTCAAATTTTTCATTGTAAAAATAATATTTCCCTTCATCTAAAAGGCACATCGTGAAACTGACCATTCTGCATCCAAATCAATCAGAAGACACTCAAAACATTTCGTATGACACTTAACGCACCAACACCACAACACCTTTTAAGGAATACCGATCGGTGGTCCGGGTTGAATATAACTCCACCAGCACCACGTACATTCCCAGGCGTGCCGGGGTACCGTTGTCTTTCAATCCGTTCCATACCATATGCGTGGTATTCCCCACGGGTTGATTCATCGCCAGGGTGCGCACCAGGCGACCGCGGGTGTCAAAAATCCGGCAGGTGATGTATCCGGTAGCCGATGGTAGTTGAACGGAAATAACGGTAAAGTCATCCTGGCCATCGTTGTCGGGCGAAAACGGATTGGGCTGAATTTGCAGGGTGGTTTTCACCGGCGGTGTTTCAACAAACACGGAGTTCACTTCCGTGGGGGTACTGCCCTGTACCGCAACGCTGGCCGTCCAATTTTCGCTGTTTTGCGATGCCAGCCAGGGGTTAATTTTTTCCAGAGAGGTGCCTTTGGGTACAGAATGGCCGTACCAGTCATCCGTATACCGAACGCGATCCAGCAGCCGCCCGGCGGGAGACAGCAAGGAAAGCTCATCCACGTCGTTATTTAATGTAGGGAAACGGGAAAGTACAATTACCTGGTCCGGATGCTTCACCAACTCCATTAACGCGGAATCCCCCGTTAACACCCAATACTCTCCGGGTAATAGGTTACCTGCCTGATCGGGAATCTGCAACGTATCCTTAAAATCCGTCAGCAAATAATGGGTGAGGTTTAGGGCAACCTCTCCGCCGTTAAATATTTCCACCCATTCGCTTTCCCCGGGGCGGGGTTCAAACAGTATTTCATTGATGATTATTGCTGCCCTACTGCTTTCCACAAACAATACGGTCTCCCGCATATTATTGGTGGTATCCGCATCCCCTTCCACCCGAACCACTATCTGCAACCGCTGGAAACCCGCCGGTAGCATCAAACCATCCAGTATAACAACCTGATCTTCCGCCGGCAGAAGGAATTGATTTAACCGCTTTTCGGTTATCAACTCCCTCCCGGATTGGAGGAGATACGCTGTCAGCGAAAATGCTTCTACAGGGGTCGTCCCATGATTGGCTATCCCAACCCGTAGGCTGAAGGGCTGATTATCCCAGAGAAGGCTATCAACCGGTTCCACCGCAGTAATTGCCAGGTCTACCGGTTGGGGTGTAACGGAATTTACCGACCCTGGCGTTCCCCGAAACCGGCGGGAGTTGGCCCAGTTTTGTGGGGAATTGGGGCCATTCACATCAATTTTTTCATCACTATAGCCAGGTGGATTATCGCTGGAATACCGGTAGCTATCCACAAGCTCACCCCCGGCGTTGTAGAGATAAACCGTAAGGGGCGGCGCATTACGCAAGCCGTAGCGCCCAAAACTGGCATCTTCAATGGTTAAGATGAGCGCCGTATCCGGAATCAGTTCATCATAAATTAAGGCGTGATCAAAATAGCCGGGATCCAGAATAATCCCGTACTGCCCCGGCAGCAACACTGCATTGCCATTATGGGGTAGAATGGCATCCACGTCCAGAGAATCGCCAATTTTCCAGCCGGTTAACTCCACCGGTGTACTGCCAACGTTAACAATCTCCACAAATTCGGTGTAATTGGAAAGCGTGTCAGGCCGAAACATAATTTCCGACAACCGCACCTGGGCGGTAATGCTACCCACCAAAACCAGAATAAAAGCAATCCCCTCAAACCGCATACCAACCCTCCCATGGTTGTTGGGTTTTGTGGTCCTTCCTGGCAGGTATGTTTCCGTTTCGTATTCAGGAATGTGATGACGGAGTTTAGGAAGAATCCCGGAAATATTCAATAAAAATTATGGTTTTTAATTCCTTCTTTGAAACAGCAGGTGCGGTGCGTTATTTTATTTTATTCAACTAAATACAGGACAGCCCATGCGGTTTATTTTACCCATTGTTTTCTCAGTAATTCTGGAATTTGCGGTTGCCTTTGGTGCTGTTTTTAATGTGGAGGTCATTACCGATTTAAATGACATAAACGCCATGTACCGGCGCGGGAATACGCTGTTCCTGGCAACTTCCGGCGGTTTCGTTGCCTATAATCTGACTTCGGGAACCTATTCGGTTTATACGGTTGCGGACGGACTGGCGTCCCAACAATTCACAACAATGATACCTCTTCCGGAGGGTGAATTTGCCCTTGGGGGACTGGACGGCAGCTTGAATTTCATCGACCCGGAATCCCACCACATTTATGCCGAACTCAGCATTCAGGGTAAACCCATTCTCAAACTGATTACCCGCGGGGATACCCTGTGGGCCCTGCGCAAGGATTTCCTGGCTGTTTTCCTGCGGAACCCGGAGAATAACCGCTACGAATTTCGGGATTTTTTCGGGAACTTTCCGTTTTCCACCATTGAACTCCGTGATGTTGCCATTACCCGAAATCACCTCTGGCTGGCAACCTCTGCAGGCGTTCTCCGGGCACCCACCAATTTTACCCGTTACAACCTGCGGGATGCCAACACCTGGCAACTCACAGCGGTCACTTTTGGGGTCAATAAAATTGCCGTAACGGATACCGCCCTGGCCCTGCTAACGTCCAACGGGTTTTACTGGTACAATTTTCAGAGCGTTTCGTTAGCCAATGAGGGGCTGATTTCCGCCGACCCTCAATTGCTACAACAGGTTGCCGGGTACAACAACCGCCTGTGGCTGGCAACAAAAGGGCGCATTTACCTCTGGGACACCGATCATTTTGAAATGAAACGTAATGTTGGCAGCACAATCACCAGCTTTGTGGTGGACAGTTTAAATCAAATTTATCTTGGGAAGAAAGACCAGGGGTTGTTCCTGCCGGATAAAACCAATATCCACTTCCCGGGAC
>WGBF01000576.1 GCA_015494485.1 bacterium
ATGTTGGGTTTGATTTCCGGCGGTGCCAGACCAATGAAAAAGTTTAACGCAAAAGGCAATACAACGAAATATGAGAATGCCACACCCACTAAAAACAATGTGGTGGCAGAAAAAATCAATCGGGGGAAGTACCTCCGTTCGTGTTCTAAAAGCCCCGGGGCAATGAACAACCAGATTTGATACAGAATGTAGGGCAAACTCAGCACAATTCCGCCAAAGAAGGCAATTTCCAGCGTAACCATGAACATGCCCTGTACTTTCAGGACCTGCAGATGCAGGGGGGCATCGATTCGCGTGGTGGGAATGAGTAGTAGGTCCAGAATGCGTTTGGAAAACACCAGGCTGATGGCCATGCCGATAATCAAACCGATGAGGGAGTGAATGATGCGGGTGCGCAGCTCCTCCAGGTGGTCCAGCAGGGGCATTTCCTGGTCTTGGTACTGGCGTTTCATCTCCGGCAAACGAATTATCCTTTCTACAAAATGAAGCTTGCTAATTTAATGCCCAGCCAATCGAAATAAAACCGGTCTGTGATATTTTAATTCCACCGGAAAACAGGGTATTTTACTTGATTCTACCCTGAAATTTTGAGATAAGGTTGCGAAGTTTGCGGGTCGGCGGTTACATTTCCCTGTAAGAAAAAAGGAGAACGCACCATGCCATTGAACAAGTTAGACATTGCCCTTCAACAGGAAATTGAAGCCTTAAAAGCAGAAGGCCGGGCAAAGGCGCCGGAACGGGTTATTGTGGATTACATCCCCCCACGCGGTGACAAAGGACCCCGCTACAAATTACAGGGATCCGATCAGGAATACATTCGCATGAACTCCAACAGCTATCTCTCCCTGTCCCACCACCCGGCGCTGATTGAAGCCGCGGATGAAGCCACCCGAAAATTTGGGGTTGGTCCCGGTGCGGTGCGCTTTATTGACGGCACCTTTCATTATCACGTGGAACTGGAAGCGCGCATTGCCCGCTTTGTGGGGAAACCAGCCGCCAAAATTTTCAATTCCGCCTACACCTCCAATCTGGGGTTGGCGCTGGCAATAAACAACAAATTAACTTACTGGATTGGGGATGAACTAAACCACAACAGCATTATCCGCGCCATGCGGATTGCCAACGTGCCCCGGGAAAACAAAGGGATTTACAAACACAACGATATGGCCGACCTCAAGCGCTGCCTGGATGAAGTGCCGCCCCACATCGAACGGGTGGTGATTATTTTTGACGGTATTTTCAGTATGCGCGGCGATTATGCCCCCATTCCGGAAATTGTGGAGCTGGCCCAGCGCTATCACGACAAATTCAAAGACGGGGTGATTACCGTGGTGGATGATTCCCACGGCATTGGCGCTTTTGGCGACACCGGCCGGGGAACGTCCGAATTTACCGGCGCAACCCCGGATGTTATTGTTGGCACCTTTGGAAAAGCATTTGGGGTGAACGGCGGATTTGTGGCCGCCAGCGAAACCATTGTGGAAGCCATCCGCCAGAAAAGCGACACCTACATTTACACCAATCCCCTGGGGGTGGCCGATTGTGCCGCCGCCTTAAAAGCGGTGGATATTGCCGATGGCCCCGAAGGCCAGGAACGGTTGCGGGTGCTGCACGAACGCACCAAACAATTCCGCGATGGCATTGATGCCCTGGGGCTGGAGTCCATTCCGGGACCGCATCCCATTGTGCCATTGTTGGTCCGGGATACCCAGAAAACCCATCAGATGGTGAACCGCCTGTTTGAGAAAGGGGTGCTGGTGGTGGGCTTAACCTATCCGGTGGTGCCCCGCGGCGACGAGACCATTCGCTTTCAGATTAACGCGGCCCACACTGCGGCGGATGTGGATTACGTGTTAAGTGTACTCAAAGAATTTGCGTGAAAGTTTCAGAAATTTAGCAAATCGGTCCGGCTGTTCCCCGGGAGCAGCCGGTTTTTTATTCCCGATGCCAATTTCCCGAAGGGTTACGCGTATTTCGGGTGGTATTGGGCGGCATTTCGTGAATGGAGAAGGGAGTGGAAGCGATCCCTCCTATAGTTGCCTTCAGCGGGATGCCCGGCGCCGGTAGAACGCTACCGGTGACGCCGCCTGATCCGGATGGCGCCACCCGGCCCAAAAGGATTGCCATCCGACAAGGAAATCCCCAACCACGGACGTCGAATCTTCCTTGGAAAGGCATTGGCGTTTGAGATTCCGTGACAGCAGTACGTTGTAGAAAGGGTCAAAGGGAAGGAAGCGGCGTTGTTGGAGCTCAAAGCCGTGGTGTTTGGCCAGCTGGTCCAGGTCCCGGGGCCGAAAATGGTACAGATGACGGGGGGCATCGTACGCCACCCAGAACCGGCCAAACGCGCGGGCATCCACGGCCTGATGATTGGGCACGGCAATAATCAGCCATCCGTTGGGCTTGAGCAGGCGCCGGATGTGCTGAAAAAGACCGGAAAGGTCATGGATATGTTCAACCACATGCCAGAAGGTCAGGGCGTCGAAAGATCCGGTGATGGCATCCAGCGTTTCCGCAACGGGAATGCCCTGCCCGGCCACGTATTCGCGCGCGTTCGCATTGACCTCCATGCCTTCCACGGTAAACCCCCGTTTTTGAGCCGCCTGTAAAAACTCACCGGTGCCACAGCCAACATCCAGCACGCGGCCCGTGCCCACCGTTTGTTTCAACCAGCGGAGTTTTAACCCGATATTGATTTTTTGAATCGCCGCGTACACCACATCAAACAGGGAACGGATTTCCGTGCGGTGGGGGTCGTAGTCACTGGCCGCATAGTACCGTCCAATATATTCCGCTGTGGGACGGGGGTTTAAATAGACAAACCCGCATTGTCGGCATTGCACCAATTGAAATTCTTCTTCCGGCTGAAAGCGATTCGGTACATGAAGAAATGGCTCATGCTCTTCATGCTGGCAAATTGGACAAGGAATGGTTTCGAACGGGGTTTCCATCAGCTCCGCAAAAAATTCGTGTTTTCTCCAATGTACGGAAGAAATTAAGCAATTGCGAAAGGGAATTTTTTGGGTGGTCGCGGCTATCCACATTTACGGAAAGAAATTCCCCAGACTTTGATGATGGCTACCGCCGTGCCGATATGCCAGCACCCGTTAGGGTAACGATGTTGCCTTCGATTGTCGCCGGGGTGTTGAAAAACAACTCGGCCAGCCACAGGCGCGCTTCCACATGATCGGTAACCCCGGGAATCCGCACCCGTGACGTCCCTTGCGCCAGAGCTGCAAAGGGTATCCACTGGTCTGCCAGGTGGCGGTCCACGGCAGCGCCGGTGTGCACATCTTCCAGAAACATCCGGGCCACCTGCTGACCGATGTGCTCCGACGCGCGCCCCGGTTTACCGGCCATATCTGCCCCCAGAGTGGCGCCCGTTTCCGTGGTTGCCCAGATGGCCAGTGCTGCCCCGGCCTGTGGCGCCGGGGAGCGGAAAGCGGGGTTGTCCGGTTCATCGTACAATCGGTCAATGTGTATCGCGTAACCTTCATGTTTCAAATGCGTTTCACAGGCATCCGCCATGCGGTCTGCCACGCGCCGCTGCTTTAAGTGGGAAGCCAGGGCAATGCCCTCTACCCGTTGAATCGATCCCTGTTCAGTAAGCAAAAGGGGACGCAAGGGAGCGCGTAAAGGCCGCACCGTGAGTTCAAGTTCCCCGCCACCACCCGGGACGTACCCCGGACGCCGGATATGCAATGTGGCATTGACCCCCATTCGGTGCAGCAGGGGTAACAACACATTCTGGAAATGAAATGCCGACGGGGCAAAATCCTGAAACAATCCCCCGGTCAGTAAAAAGCGGCTGGAGCGTTCTGCCAACAATGCCACCAGCAATACGGCACTGGCCAACATGGTGGTGGAGCCGGCGGTACCAATATCAAACCGGAAATCCCCACCGCGAATCCTGTTCCCGGGGGTGAATCGAATTTCCCGGGAACCAACCGCATCCCCGTGGAGTGTTCCACCGCTTAAGGTGGCAATGGCCCGAATGACCGTCAAATGCTGGGGACGTAATCCCGGTGGGCGGCGCCTGGCGCGAATGTTGGTAATATGCACCGACTTTCCGGTAACAGCGCTAAAACACACGGCATCCCGGACAATGGTGCCGGATCCCGACTTGCGGCTTCCGTCGATGGTCATCATGTTTGCCTGATCCCCCGGTAATCCCCTTCAATTTGACTATTCACTGCACCAAAAACAACCCTCTGTTCGGTGCCGTTGCCCGGATGTCAGGAAGCCACGGAAGTGGGCGTGGACGTTTTCGTTGGTTTTGACTGTTTTCGGGCGCCCAGGATTACCGATGAAGCGGTTGCCATTAAAAACACCAGAACAGCGATTACATTAATGACCCCGCCAATTTGTTTCAGGTACACCGAATGAATGAGGTCTCCCGCAACGCGGATAACCAGCCCCAGATGCAGCAGGAACAGATGCCCGTAAAAATAGGGCTGATACACAATTTTGAGTTTCAGGATGGCAGGGAAAATAATGGGGGCGTGCCCAAAAATCATGGAAAACACAAATCCCACCAGAATGGTGTGAAGAATGGCATCGTAATAAAAGCCGGCAGGGGGTAGGCCGTTCCACAAAGCAATAAGCCCCCCAATGACCATCCACACATACCCGGCGATCAGAGATACCGCAATAAAGCGCGCCAGTCCCGTGGATTTAATGGTGTGGCGGGTAATATCGTGGCGTAGCAGCCATATTCCGGCTAAAATCCATCCCAGGGCAACTCCCCGCACACCCAGGGTAAAATGCATCGGTGTAACGGCCATCCCAACAATCATGAAGGCAATGCCTGTCCAGAACATCAGGGTGGCTTTTAAATTCTGGGGAAGGAGCCGGTTTAGTTCCAGGCGTTCCCCTACAATGGTTAACATCAGAAAACCCATCCACCACAGCACCAGTTTGGGAAACGCGACACCGGCAAACCACATGGCATTTCCCACCAGCCAGTGAATGGCACCCAGGCCCATGACAATGAGATGTCGGGCTTTAAATTGCCAGCCGACCTGAAAAAACAGAACCGTTAATGCCGCAGCGGAAATAACAAACAACAGCAGGGGCCAGTGGCTGTGGGGGAACAACGCTACGGCAATAATCCCCATCGCGGAGCTGATGGGAGCCAGGGCAGAAAAAACGCTTTTCCAGGATACGGCGCGTTCAATGCCGATTAACGTGCCCAAGAAAGCCGACACCATCAGGGGGCCATGCAGTTGCGCGATAGTGGGGTTGTAGGTACCAAGATTAACCCCCAGGCGCCACAAGCTGGCCAGTAGCCCTATAATCAGGGATATCATGGCGGTTACCAGAAAGGGAATCCATACTGCCACGGGATTTTGTTGAATTTTATCGGGTTTCATGATGTTGCCTTTCCTGTAAAAATAATTAGGTGCGTTTTGTGTAAAAAAGTTACTCCCGCAACTATTTGGAAAGGCAATTTAAACCCGAAAACATCGGGAAAGAGAATGGTGCAAAAAATAAAAATTATTATTGAAAAAGAATACCTGTTGAGTGGGCATGGTTGCCTTTTGGTAGCCGGAAGGAATTGGCCCATGGACTGCCCCGAAAAAGTGCTTGCTTTTTGGGAATCCGAACGGTTTAATATGGGAGCATGACGAAAAAACTGGCACATCGCCCGTCCAGAAAGTGGGGACAAAATTTTTTAACCGATGCTAATGTAGCCCGAAAAATTGCTGCTGCGGTGCAAACCCCGCCGCCCCGCCTGCTTATTGAAATTGGTCCCGGAAAAGGCATGCTAACCCGCTACCTGCTGGAATATCAGGAACCCTACGTTGGCATTGAAATTGATCCCCAATTGGCGGCGTATTTAAAAGAGACCTACGGGAATTTGCCCCATTTCCATTTGCTGGAAGGAGATTTTCTGGAAATGGACCTGCAGGCGCTGGTGGCAAATTATCCGGAACGCCACCCGGTGGTGCTGGGGAACATCCCGTACAATATCACATCCCCCATTTTATTCAAATTACTGGACCATGCAACGCGTTTGCGGGAAGCCATTCTGATGGTACAAAAGGAAGTGGCTTTGCGTTTGGTGGCGGATCCGGGAACCAAAGACTACGGAATTCTGCGGATACTTACTGCCGTTTGGGCGGATGTAACCTATTTGTTTACTGTACCGGCCGCCCGTTTTTACCCCCGACCAAAGGTGGACTCCGCCGTGGTGCGCCTGCAATTTTCATCGCGGTACGCGGAACAGATTGCGGATTACAATTTGTTCCGAACCATTGTGCGGCACAGCTTCCAGCAACGGCGAAAAATGTTAAAGAATTCGTTAATTCCGTTGTTACCGGAAGGGATTATGGATAAATTGAAGGATGTTTGGCGCAAGCGCCCGGAACAGCTTTCCATTGACGAATGGATTGCATTAAGTAACCAGATTGCCCAAATACAACGGGGAGTTACCAGCGGTGAGTAAATCACCTCAACAATACGAAATGGAACTGGAACCGATTATCGACGATATCCGCAGCCTGCTGGAAAACAACCAGCTGGATTACATCCGCGTTATTCTGGCCGATATGCACCCGGCTGATATTGCAGATTTGCTGGAGCACCTGGACGCCGAGGAACGCAAAAAAGTATTTGCCCTCCTGCCCACCGAAACGGCCAGTGAGGTTCTGGCCGAACTGGAAGATGTGCTGAAAGAAGACCTTCTGGAAACCATGGACAGCCAGGAGATTGCAGAAATTGTGGAAGAAATGGACTCCGACGACGCCGCCGATGTGATTTCCGAGCTGGCACCGGAAAAGGCCGCGGAAGTCCTGGAACAGGTGGAAGAGGAAAGTTCGGAAGAAATTCAGGAACTGCTGCATTACGAAGAGGACACCGCTGGCGGCATTATGGCCAAGGAGTACGTGGCCGTCAATGCCAATCAAACAGTGCAGGAAGCTATTGAAGAAGTGCGCCGCCAGGCGGAAGAGGTGGAAGACCTGTACATGATTTACGTGGTGGATGATTTCGGTACCCTGGTGGGTACTGTTACCCTCAAGGATTTAATTCTTGCCCGCCCGGAAACCCCCATTCGGGAGATCATGAATGAAGACGTGATTGCCATTGAAAGCGATATGGACCAGGAAGAAGTGGCGCGCATTTTTCAGAAGTACGACCTGGTGTCGGCACCGGTAGTCAACAAACGCCACAAGCTTATTGGTCGCATTACCATTGACGACATTCTGGACGTAATTAACGAAGAAACGGATGAAGATTTGGCCCGCATTGCCGGTACCCACGAAGAAGAAATTCTGGAAGAAAGTGTACTAAAGATTAGCCGTGCTCGCCTCCCCTGGCTGGTGCTTTCCTTTGTAGGGGAAATTTGTTCGGCATTTATTCTGAATTTCTTTTCGGCCACCATTGACCAGATTGTGGCGTCGGCGTTCTTTATTCCCATTGTGATGGCGATGGGGGGCAGCACCGGCCAGCAATCCAGTATTATCGTGGTACGCGGATTGGCTACCGGCGAAATCAGTCTGCAGGACGTCAAGCGGCGCCTGTGGCGGGAAATTCGGGCTTCCTTAATCAATGCGCTGGTACTGGCACTGCTGATCTTCTCAATTGTAAGCCTCTGGCAGCATGATGTCCGGTTTGCGAGCATTCTGGCCGGTACCTTGATTATTGTGATTTTAAATGCTTCCATTTTCGGGGCCATTATCCCCTTCATGTTCAAACGCTTTAATATTGACCCGGCATTGGCAACCGGCCCCTTTGTTGCTACCTTTAATGATGTGATTGGGTTGCTGATTTACTTTTCCCTGCTGACGGTTTCATTTAAATATTTCCTGTAACATGTCCCAGGTCATAAAATCCCCGGCGCTGGTGGTGCATACCCGCCGCTGGAGCGAGTCCAGCAAGATTGTGGAATTGTTTACCCCACACGGATTGGTGCGATTGATTGCCAAGGGGGCGCTCCGTGCAAAAAGCCCGTTCCGGGGGGTGCTGGAAGTATTAAATGAAATTGAGGCCGTGTGGCATGTGCGGGAAACGCGGGGATTGCAAATTTTAACCCAGGCCACTTTACTGAACAGCTTTCAGGATATCCGCGGCGACCTGGAAAAAACAGCAGTTGCCTTTGCCATGCTGGAAACATTGCAAAAACTTCTCCGCAGCGGCGAGGCCTTTCCAGCGTTTTACGCCTACCTTGTTCAATTGTTTGAGAAGTTAAATAAAGATGCGCAGACCCCGCCGGTACTGTATTTGTGGCATTTCTTAATCCGTTTTAGTGATGAACTGGGATTTGCCCTGCAACTGGAGCGGTGCAGTGTGTGCCATCAGGTGCCGCAGGAGTTTCCGGTGTGGTTTCGTCCCGATACCGGTGCAGTGGTGTGCGGTAAATGTGCTTCTCCCACAGAAAGCACCCCGTACGTGGAACTGGCGGCCTCCGAATACCGCCTTCTTACCCAATTGCAACGAATGGAATATCCCGCCCCTTCTGTCCCGGAATTGCCGCATCAAATGCACCGGATTACCGGGTTCTTGTTAAAGCACCTGGCCCACCACACCGATATTCCTTTAGAACTTAATGCTTTGAAATGGCTGTGAAGCGGCCTAAATTTGTCAGTTTAAAACGGTAACGGTCAATACGAGAAGGAGTTAGGCAGTGGCCAAAAAACAACCCACGATCATGGACAAGCTGGTCTCCCTGACCAAGCGGCGGGGTTTTATTTTCCAGAGTAGCGAAATTTACGGGGGGATCAATAGCTGCTACGATTATGGTCCGCTGGGGGTGGAACTGAAGAAGAACATTAAAGAGCTGTGGTGGAAATCCATGGTGTACGAGCGGGCGGATGTTGAAGGCATCGACGCCAGTATTTTGATGCATCCGCGCGTCTGGGAAGCTTCCGGTCACGTGGAAGGCTTTACCGACCCGCTGGTGGATTGTAAGAATTGTAAAATGCGGTGGCGGGCAGACCAGATTGATCTGGAAAAAGGATGTCCCAATTGCGGGGGCGAACTTACCGAACCCCGGATGTTTAACCTGATGTTTAAGACCTTCATGGGGCCGGTGGAAGACGATGCCCATGTGGTGTATTTACGCCCCGAAACCGCCCAGGGCATTTACGTGAATTTCCACAATGTGCGGGAAAGTATGCGGAAAAAAGTGCCGTTTGGTATTGCCCAGATAGGTAAAGCATTCCGCAACGAAATTACCCCGGGGAACTTCATCTTCCGCACCCGGGAATTTGAACAGATGGAAATGCAGTATTTTGTGAAGCCTGGTACGGATGAGGAGTGGTTCGAATACTGGAAAGAAGAACGCTTCAAATGGTACGATCGGCTGGGGATTAATAAAGACAAACTCCGCTTTCATCAGCACGGCCCCGATGAGCTGGCCCATTACGCCAAAGCCGCTTTTGATATTGAATACGAATTCCCCTTTGGCTGGAGCGAAATCGAAGGGATTCACAACCGCACCGACTTTGACCTCTCCCGGCATCAGGAATACTCCGGCAAGGATTTGCGCTATTACGACCAGGAAGCTGATGAAAAATACATTCCTTATGTGGTGGAAACATCCACGGGTGTGGACCGCCTGATGCTAACCACCCTGGTGGATGCCTATACGGAAGAAGAAGACCGGGTGGTGCTGCGCTTTAAACCGTACCTGGCACCGATTAAAGCGGCGGTGTTGCCGTTGGTTAAGCGGGATGGCATGCCGGAAATCGCCCGCAAGATCGAAGCGGATTTGCGGAAGCGATTTAAAGTGTTTTACGATGAAGGGGGATCCATCGGTCGCCGCTACCGCCGTCAGGATGAAATCGGTACTCCTTATTGCATCACAGTGGATTCCCAGACGCTGGAAGACGGTACGGTAACCATCCGCGAGCGGGATAGCATGGAGCAAATCCGCATTGATAAGAGCCGCGTGCTGGAGTATATCAGCGAGCGGGTCATGCCCTAAAACCACAGAATAAAAACGCATAAGATCCCATTCGAAACGCCCCACCTCTACCGGGGCGTTTTTTATTGAAAATATATGTTCTCCTGCCCCAGGGACCGTCAACATTCATTTTGACGCTTTTACCTTGAAACCGCGGAGGACGCAGGGAGCGCCAAGGAAAAATAAAAAATACGTTGCGTTCTTCGCGTACTTTGCGGTTGAGTAATGCCCTAAACTCACCCCCTGGCCCCCTCTCTTTCGCGGAACGAGAGGGGGAATTTAGACCTCCCCTCCGAGGAAGCCCTGTTGTCATTCTCGAGCGGAGCGTTAGCGGAGCGAAGAATCTCTGACAATATGTTGTCCCGTAGGTGTACAGCCGGATCCTCACCCCCAAAGGATCGTCAAAATTTATTTTGACGCTTTTTCTTAAAAACCGCGAAGGGCGCCAAGGTCGCAGAGCAAAAATGAGAAATAAAAACATTGCATTTTCTATTTTAATTTAAAACCGTTTCGCTCTTTCAGAGCTTTAATTTTTTGATTGCTTTTTACCCAGGGCTGCGCCCTGGGCTACAGATGTTTGACCCCTGCGGGGTCTGGCTTGCTGGTAAAAATTGTGAAAAGACAGAGCAAAATAATGAGCGCGAAGCGCTCGCACATAGATAGCCTGGGGCGAAGCCCCAGGTAAGGGAGCACCCGGCATTATATTCAGCCCTGAAGGGGCGTTACACCGCAACATACCCCGAATCGACGCGCCAGCCGTCCCGGAGGGACGGGATGCCCATAGCCCATGGGCTTCAGCCATGGGAAGGAGGAAAATCCCCCACATACACGCGTCCAGTAGGGACGTTTGAAAAAGTGTACCATTTTCACTTAAAAATTGAAGCGTTAACGAAAAATAATTTGACATTTTCTGCACGAAATCGTAGCATAAAACACCTGCCGGGAGATGACAGAAAATAATCCGTTGCCAATGGATTGGAGGAAGAGATAAACCAAATCCAATAAATACGTATGGTAAACTTACAGTTTTGCTCGGAGTGTAAACGTGCGGGAACACGGGTTATGAAGAAAAAGATTGGAATTGCGCTTGCCCTGTTGGTTACGCTGTATTTCTCCTGTGAACGATTAACCCAACCACGCCTGGGCGGGGGAGCATTTACCCTGCAGGAAGCGACTACCCTGGTGACGGAAAGCTACCTGCGCTTACACGCCGGACAGGTGGTGCCTGGTAGCACCCTGCGGGTGTACCGCAATGGAGAGATGCTGTGGCAAAAGCCCTACACGGAGGCGGACTCGATTGTGTATGACAGCACCCTGGCGCCGGCACACACCTATACCTACCGGGCGGAATTATGGTCCGGTAGCCGGCAACTGGCCCGCAGCAATGCGGTAACAGTAACCACCCTGGATACCACCAGCCACGATTTTGAGTGGGAAATCATTGAATTCCCCAGCCCGTATGGCAGCGGAGCGTTGTATGATGTGGCAATAATTAACGAAAACGACATATGGGCAGTAGGGGAGATATACAGCGACAGTAATCAGACCTGGTTACCTTACAATGCGGTGCACTGGGATGGAGAAAAGTGGGAGTTGAAGCGGATTTTTTACAATCATCAAAGTTCAAATTTTATTAGACCTATTCCATCTGTATTCGCTTTTAATGAAAATGATATTTGGTTTGGAAATTTTACACATTGGAATGGTTCAGATTTTGAATCTATAAAACTCAATGTAAATTTTCCATCACAGGCAAAAAAGATATGGGGCACTTCTTCCAGTGATCTTTACATAATTGGATTTAACGGTCTCATTGCCCACTACGATGGTAATTACTGGCAGCGGATAGAGAGCGGGACGGATATTGATTTGATCACCATTTCTGGAAATAGAAATATCCAGAACCCGGTGATCTGGATTTCTGGAGTAAGCGAATCTTATAAATATGGTGTTGTTCTGCAGATAGAAAAGAATCAAAGGGTGGTCAAATTATTTGGTAAAGGTAAAAATATATTCGGTATACAAAATAGTCACACTCACCCGGATGCTGTGTGGTTAAACGACGATTTTGGGTTTATATCATATGCCGGTATTAACGATTCGTGGTTAGTACGTCATAGGATTAGTAGTTATGCAACGCATTATAAAGTATTACATGTTGAGCCGCAAGGTGCAATATGGAGTATAAAGGGAAATGGACCCAATGATTGGTTTGCGGTAGGCAGCCAGGATGTGGTTTTACATTATAATGGAATAAGTGTAAAAAAATATTTTTCCTGGCCCACCTGGGATATACGCTACTTTTCGGTTGATGTAAAAGGGGACCTGGTTGTTGCTTGTGGTATTGTTTTCACCAGTCCCAATGCTGCTATTTTAATTGGAAGGAGGAGGAAGAAATGAAAAGAATTATATTTTTCTTAGCAGTCGTGATGGCATTCCAGTGCAATTTCATTAAAGACCCGGTTTTGACCCGTGACACCATTCAACGGGCAAATGCGTTTTACCCCCTAACAGTGGGTAATTTCTGGGATTACTTAGAAATTACTTACAGGTCTGATGATACCTTAAAAACGGAATACACGGCCCGTGTGGAAGACGTTGAAAACATTATTGATGTAGAATGGAGTAAAATTGTTTTTTCCCCGGAGAGTCAGATAAGCCCCCGATACCTGAGGGTGAAAAATGATAGTGTTTTCGAGCTTCAATATAACTTTAACATTCCTGTGGAAGCTTTAAAATATTTAAAGCCGACACGAAAAGTGCAACAGTTTCAATCGTTATTAGAGGGCGATGTGCAGGTAATTAAAACCGCATATATTTTGGATAACCCTGTAACCACCCCTGCCGGGATATTTGATAAATGCTATATGTTTGTGCATGAAACTCCGGATTGGATTTTTAAAGAAATTTTGAGTGACGGTGTGGGAATCGTTCGCTCCGAATTTGTTGATCGGACGCTGGAAGGAGACACCGTGTTCATTCGGATAACGGAATTGAAAAATTACCGTGTGCAGTGAGAGTATCGCAGTAATTTTTCGGAAGCATGGTGGTATCCCAATGAAGTGCTTGCTCCGCTCATTGTGGTGGGAAAAACAATCAGTGGAGATTTTATGTTCGTTGCAACATAGAGAAATTTGGTAATGGTGGCTATGTTGTTGAATGCTCCGGCAGAATCGGCGCCATCATTCCCGAGAGAAATGAAAAGTATCAGTAAAAAAGCATCCCCCACCGGATCGTCAACATTCATTTTGACGCTTTTTCCTTAAAACCGCGGAGAACGCAGCGGGCGCAAAGAAAAAAATAGGAATAAAAGCATTGTGTTTTCTTTTGTAATTAAAAATTGTGTCGCTCCTTCAGAGCTTTAATTTTTTGATTGCTTTTTACCCAGGGCTGCGCCCTGGGCTACTGATGTTTGACCCCTGCGGGGTCAGGCTTGCTGGGAAAAGTTGTGGAAAGACAGAACAAAATAATGAGCGCGAAGCGCTCGCACAAAAGTAGCCTGGGGCGCAGCCCCAGGTAAGGGAACATCCGGCACCATGTCCAGCCCTGAAGGGCCGTCAAAGAATGTAAATTTTTAAACCTAAACAAATAGAGTAGGGGGTTCAACCAGAGCGTCAACATTCATTTTGACGTTTTTTCCTTGAAACCGCGAAGGGAGCAAAGGGCGCCAAGAAAAAATGAAAAATACGTTGCGTTCTCCGTGTACTCTGCGGTTGAAGAATTTCGTAAACTCACCCCCTGGCCCCCTCTCTTTCGCTGAAAGAGAGGGGGAATTTAGACCTTCCCTCCGAGGAAGCCTTGTTGTCATTCTCGAGCGGAGCGCCAGCGGAGCGAAGAATCTCGGCTATTGATTGTTCCGCTGGTGTTCAGCCGAAAACCCAACCCCCAGGATCGTCAAAATTTATTTTGACACTTTTTCTTTGAAACCGCGGAGGGCGCAAAGGGCGCTAAGAAAAAAAGAAGAAAAATAATACGTTGTGTACTTAGCGTGCGTTGCGGTTGAGTAATGCCCTAAACTCACCCCCTGGCCCCCTCTCTTTCGCGGAAAGAGAGGG
>WGBF01000577.1 GCA_015494485.1 bacterium
CAATTACCTGCTTCCGTTAATTGCCATTCCCTATCTGGTTCGGATGCTGGGCGCGGAGCGATTTGGCGCCGTCATGTTTGCCCAGGCCCTCATTCAGTACTTCATTTTATTTAGCGATTTTGGATTTAACCTCTCCGCACCGCGGGAGATCGCCATTCAACGGGATGACCATCAGGCTGTGAACACCATTTTTAATGGCGTGTTGTGGAACAAATTACTGCTGGGAAGCGCCGGATTCGGTGTTCTGCTGGGGTTGGTTCTGGCCGTCCCCCGGTTTCGCCAGGATGTCTGGTTGTACATTTTGACCTTTGGCATAGTGTACGGAAATGCGCTGTTTCCCCAGTGGTTTTTCCAGGGCATGGAACGGATGCGTTTCATTACTCTACTCAACATTCTGGCCAAGTCGGTGTTTACTTTTTCCCTTTTTCTTTTTGTCCACCGCCCGGCCGATTATTTACGGGTACCCATTTTGAATTCTGCCGGTTATTTAATTGCCGGTGGCGTGGGAATTTACCTGGCGGTAACCCGTTTTGGAATGACCCTGCAATTCCCCGGCATCACCACGCTGCGTCATTTGCTTAAAGACAGTGCCCAATTTTTCCTTTCCCGACTTTCCGTTTCGCTGTACACCACCAGTAATGCATTTGTGCTGGGGCTTTTCACCAACAATACCATCGTGGGCTACTACACCGCTGCGGAAAAACTGTACATTGCGCTGCAAAGTGCCTATCAGCCGCTGGTGAATGCGTTGTATCCGTACGTCGCCCGGTATCGCAACGTACGGTTCTTTAAGAAAATCTTTTATTTTGCCACATCGGCAAATGTGTTAATTTGCGTGCTGCTCATTGCAGCGGCACCGTGGATTATTCAATGGCTGTACGGTAGTAAGATGGCACCCAGTATTGCTGTGTTTCGTCTGTTGATTCTGGTGGCGGTGGTGGTGGTGCCGTCCATATTGCTGGGGTACCCGTTTCTGGCAGCGCTGGACTTCCCGCAGTATGCCAACGGAACGGTGGTGCTGGGATCCGTGGTGCATTTAACCGGACTGACCCTGCTGGCCATCACAGGACACGTTACCTTAACAACGGTTCCCCTGTTGCTGGCCATTACCGAATCCACGGTATTTTTTAGCCGGGTTGGGGCGGTGATAAAATTTAACTTGTGGAGGACATCGTGAAAGCCATTATCCTTGCTGCGGGTGTAGGAAGCCGCATTGGCCACCGATTGCCCAAGTGCTTAACCGAACTCCCCAACGGGAAAACCCTGCTGGAAAACCAGATTGAATTGCTGAATGAGAACGGCATTAACGAAATTATTATCGTGGTGGGGTTTAAAAAAGAACTCATTATGGAATACTACCCGGATGCCCTCTATCGGTACAATCCGTTGTTTCACGTAACCAACACGGCCAAAAGTTTAATGATGGCCTTTCAGAATGCAACTCCGGACGACACCCTGTGGTTGAACGGGGACGTGTTTCTGGAAAGCGCGGTCTTGCAACGGGTTATTGAAACACCCGGAAATGTGGTGGCGGTGAATACCGCCGCGGTGGGAGAGGAAGAAGTAAAATACCGCACCAACGCCGACGGCTTCATTGTGGAAATTTCCAAAAAGGTGACGGATGCTGAAGGGGAAGCCGTGGGGGTGAATAAAATCTCACGGCAGGATTTTTTAATCTTTTATGACATGCTGAAAGAATGCAGTCCCCATGATTATTTTGAACGGGCCATGGAGCTGGCCATTGCCCGCGGGGTTCAATTTGTGCCGGTGAATGTGGGGGATTTAAAGTGTGTGGAAATCGACTTCCGCAAAGACCTGGAACTGGTACGGCGATTCTTTAAAGAAAAAGACTGAGACCGGAATGGTATACCAACACACAGAAAAGCACAGGGCTGCTTACCCGAACTTCACTCCAAGAATGAAGGAATCAATCAACACCTGGACCCATGCTGAGTAAACTCCGTAAATGGTGGTATTACTTCCTTCAGATTCCCCTCTACTGGATATCCCGCTGGGTCCCTCCCCGCCGCCGGTTGTGGGTATTCGGCGCCTGGCAGGGGGAACGGTACGCGGACAATTCCCGTTATTTGTTCGAATATGTGGTGCGCCATCACCCGGAAATTGACGCGGTGTGGTTTTCGGCCAATCGCCGCATTGTTAACGAATTGCGCCAGCAGGGACGGGCGGCGGTGCGCATTAATTCCCTACGGGCCCTGTTGCTGGCCTTACGGGCAGAGGTTGCCGTGGTTACCCACTCCCTGCGCACCGATATCCAGCCGCTGATCCACCCCCTCAAAACCTGCACCGTGCAGTTGTGGCACGGCATTCCCTTAAAAAAAATCGGTTACGATGATACCAAGTTCACCCATCCCGTGCAGCATTCTTTCCGACAGCGCCTAAAAACCCGAACCATCGAACTTCTTTTTCCCTTCTGGCGGGAACAGTACAGCCTCATTGCCACCACCTCACGAAATCTGGTTCCCATTTTTGCCTCCGCCTTCCGTCATCCGGAAAAGCGGGTACGGGTAACCGGCTACCCCCGGAACGACGCCCTCTTTTACCCCGAAACACCCTCACCGGTACCTTCCGGCGAACGAGCAGTTATTTACATGCCCACTTTTCGGGGCGGGATGGGGGCCGAAAGCGATTTGTTTACCCCATACGGATTCTCCATTGCGGACGCTGAGACCGTACTGGCCCGACACAAAGCACACCTGTTTTTGCGGCTTCACCCGGTTAACCGGCCGCCTCTGGAAATCCAGCAGGCCATTGCCCGCAGTACCCGCATTCACTTCTTAAATGAAGGCGACATCTACTCCCGGCTGGCGTATTTTGACGTGCTCATTACCGATTTTTCCAGTGTATACTTTGATTTTTTACTGTTGAATCGTCCCATTATTTTTGCACCATTTGACCTGGAAGCCTATCTTCAAAGAGACCGTGAATTGTATTTTGATTACGATGAAGTAACCCCCGGACCCAAGGTGTTGGACTGGAAGGCGCTCCTTGCCGCGCTGGAATCCACACTGGCCGGGCAGGATCTTTACCGGGAAGCACGCGCTGCGGTTTTGCAGCGCTTTCACGAGTATCAGGATGACCACAGTTCAGAAAGGGTTGTGCGTGAAATCCTCCGTCTGCTCTGACACTGCCGCAGTAGTGGTAAATTACAACGGGTGGAAAAATACCGTCCGTTGCGTGGCCAGCCTCCTGCTGGGGAATCCGGTACCGGCGCTGATTCTCGTCATCGATAACGGATCAACGGACGATTCGTTTACCCACTTGCGCCAATGGGGCACTGAGCGAACCATCCCCCCGCTTACGGAGAGCCATCCCA
>WGBF01000578.1 GCA_015494485.1 bacterium
AATCCATTTTTAAAATCCGGTCCGTGGGCAATAAAAATTGCCCGCATACTGGGTAAATCGTTGTCGTAACCGTGATTTCCACCGGTGTATCGTTCCCGGTTACTCTCAAAATACGCACGGGAGGTAATGCTCCAGCCTTCATCCGCTATGCCAATAATGGGCATAATGCGGCGGTTGTTTCGGTAATGAAAACGCTCCGGGATTTCCGCTTTCTTGTAAATGTGTAAATGCGGGTGGGCGTTTTTCAGGCGCCGGTAAATGGATTCAGTATCCATCAACGTGGGGCGAATGGCCAGCACCGGGGACCAATCCACTACCTCAATGGAATCCAGGTTAATATAGTCGTCCAGTAAAATCACCCGGTCGGGAGACAATTGCGTCATCCCGTGGTCGGAAACAATCATCAGATTGGTTTTCTCAAAAATGTTCATGGCCTTCAGGCTGTCCACCAGCATGCCCACCAGCGAATCCATCTGCATGATGGCCTGGCGCACTTCCGGAGAATCCGGGCCTTTGCGATGCCCCCAGGTGTCGGTGTCGGAAAAATACAGCAAAATCAGTGCGGGACGCTTATCCGGGGGGAGCTTTAACCACGCCACCGCTTGCTGAATGCGTTTGCGATTGGGCACGGAACCATCGTACGGAAACCAGTAGGTGGGATGCATGCCCTGGATAGGCGCTTCCGTACCTACCCAGAAATAAGAGGCCGTAACCAGGCCCTGCTTTTGCGCAGTGACCCAGATGGGTTCCCCATCGTACCAGCGGGCATCGGATACGGCCTTGCGGTCCCGAATGCGGTAATACGCATTAAAAACGGGATCGTACATGGTATTGGAAACCAATCCGTGGTGTTCTGCATACAGCCCGGTTACAATGGTGTAATGATTGGGAAAGGTTTTGGATGGAAAAATGGGCTTCAGACCGGTAGTTTTGACGCCGGTTTTTACCAGAGCATCCATGTTCGGTGTTGGCGCTTTGTCCAGATAATCCCACCGAAATCCATCAAAGGAAATGACGATAAGCGGATGGCGTTCGCTTTCCTTTGTCGGTTGCAGGAAGAACGAACAACTGTTAACCAGTACCATCAGGATTAGAAAAATACTGTACTTCAATATGAGACGATTTTTCATGTGCTGCTCCTTATGCCTTTTTCAATTACCAACGGCTAAATATAGGGTGCAAAACCGGTAAGCTCTATAATGGATTGAAAATTGTGCCGGAAGCGCAGCGCCCATTCCCAATAATAACACCCGGATGTGGGGGATAAATTTTTTTCTTTTGGTCAAAAATTTGTTTATGTCCGTTGGGAATTTTATATTCGTGGATAAATGTTGAGCATCAATAGTTTAGAGATGTGACCTTTCTGGGGTGGGGAGGCTTCCGAAGAAGGATATTGGGTTTTGCCGTTTGTGGCAGCAGGGGTTATTCGTTTTAAAAGGAGGTACAACAGGATGTTTTATGAAGGAGAATACAAATTACCCGCCACGCAGGATGTGGTTTGGGAATTGTTGATGAATCCCGATGTTCTGGCAAAAGCCACGCCGGGAATTCAACATCTGGAACCCATGGAGGAACCCGGCAAATACAAAGCCCACTACGATGTCCGCCTGGGATCCGTAGCCGGTAAATTCGAAGGGTTTTTCCACGTTCGGGATATTGAAGAAGGCCAGCGGTTTACCCTGCAAGTATACGTCAAGGGATCTCCGGGAACCATGGATGTGGTAGGGCAAATTGTTCTGGAACCCAATGAAGAAGGCACGCTGGTGCGGTTTTCGGGCACAGCGAAAGCCACCGACAAATTAGCCAAATTTGGTCAACGGGTGTTAAAATCGTCCGCCCGGATGTTTACCCGCCAATTTTTTAAAAAACTGGAAAAAGAATTTATTCAGCCCATGAACAATAAACCCCAGGAATCCAAAATGATGAGGAGGTTTAAGGAATGGAAGTCCCGATCAAAGTAACCGTAAATGGCGTGCTCTACGAACGAGAAGTGGAGCCGCGCCTGTTGTTGGTGAATTTTTTACGCGATGTTCTGGATTTGACCGGAACCCACGTGGGATGTGATACCAGCAGTTGTGGGGCTTGTACGGTTCTGCTGAATGGCAAAGCGGTAAAATCCTGCACCATTTTTGCCGCCCAGGTGGATGGTGCGGAAATCACCACCATTGAAGGTCTGGCCCGGAACGGTGAATTGCACCCTTTGCAGGAAGGGTTCTGGCAGGAACATGGATTGCAGTGCGGATTCTGCACCCCCGGGATGATCATGGCAGCGTATCAGTTGCTGGACGAGAACCCCAATCCCTCCGAAGCGGAAATCCGGCATGCGCTGGAAGGCAATTACTGCCGATGCACCGGTTACCACAATATTGTTAAATCCGTTCAGTATGCAGCGAAAAAATTAAACGCATAGGAGGCAACCATGGCAAAATTAATTGGCGAAGCGGTACGTCGGGTTGAAGACCGGCGCTTTATTACCGGCCAGGGCAAATATACAGACGACATTAAATTACCGGGGATGACTTATGCTTACATTATTCGCAGTCCGCACGCGCATGCCCGGATTAAACGGATTGACGTTTCAGCCGCCAAGGCAATGCCCGGTGTTATTGATGTGATAACGGGGGAAGACGTAAAGGATATTAACGGTTTGCCCTGTGGCTGGCAGGTCAATTTTCGCAATGGGGATAGCATGAAAGAACCCAAGCACCCGTTGCTGGTAGCGGATAAAGTGCGCCATGTGGGGGATAATGTGGCCATGGTCATTGCCGAGACGCGGGAGCTGGCCAAAGATGCCGCCGAAAAGGTGGATATTGAATATGAAGTACTGGATGCGGTGGTTGACCCTAAAAAAGCAGTTGAAGACGGGGCACCGCTGGTACATGAAGATGCTCCCCGGAATCTGGCCTTTGATTGGGAAATCGGGGATAAAGCCAAAACCGAGGAATCCTTCCAGAATGCCGATGTGGTGGTTTCCCTGGATATTCGCAACCAGCGGCTGGTGCCCAATGCTATTGAGCCGCGGAGTGCCATTGGTGTTTACGATGCTGCGAACGATAAATATACCCTTTACACCAGTTCCCAGAATCCCCATTTGATTCGCTTGCTGATGTGCGCGTTTGTGCTGGGGCTTCCGGAACACAAAGTGCGGGTAATTTCGCCCGATGTGGGTGGGGGATTTGGTAGCAAAATTTTTCATTACGCCGAAGAAGCCCTGGTAACCATTGCGGCGAAACGCATTGGCCGCCCGGTGAAGTGGACAGCGGAGCGCTCCGAAAGTTTTATTACCGATTGTCACGGCCGGGATCATCAAACCCATGCTGAGCTGGCCGTTCGGAAGGATGGTAAAGTGCTGGGACTGCGTATTACCACATACGCCAATCTGGGGGCATATCTGTCCACTTTTTCCACCGCTGTACCCACCTACCTGTACGGAACCCTCTGGCAGGGCGTGTACGATACCCCCGCCATTTACGGTGAGGTGTACGGGGTATTTACCCACACCACCCCAGTGGATGCGTATCGGGGCGCTGGACGACCGGAATCCACCTATTTGCTGGAACGGCTGATGGATACTGCCGCCCGCAAACTGGGAATGGACCCGGCGGAATTTCGCCGGAAAAATTTCATCCCACCGTTTGACGGCGTAAACCAACCGGGGTATCAGACGCAGGTAGCGCTTCAGTACGACAGCGGCAACTACGAAGCCACGTTAAATAAAGC
>WGBF01000579.1 GCA_015494485.1 bacterium
GGGTGGCTGTTAACCACTAGGTTGGGGGTTCGAGTCCCTCCGCCGGAGCGAGTAAAGCCCCGCGAGAAGCGGGGCTTTTTTGTTATGTTTTAAAGTTGTTAACCACTAGGTTGGGGGTTCCCTGCCTGCCCCAAGGAAGGGGCAGGCCTGCCTGACTCAGGGATGAGGTAGGCCTGCCTGACGGGGAAGGTAGTAAAAATCAGTCAGGTAAAAAGTCACTCCGACCAAACAAATGATAGGGTGCAGAAAGCAATATTTTTAAATTACAGAAGAGAGGATTTCGAACCCGCTTTCAAATGCTGCAAGGCACCCGAACTCATTGAATAGGTCTTTTAAACAGAAGAATTCCGAATTGTAAACAAATTGTAACCACGTTAAAAAGAAAGCGTAATTGCACAAATTGTGGAGACGTAACATAAGGTTCTGAACGTTTTTTATTTTCTCCCACCATTTTTACCCCAAAATGTCTAAATTCAAGCCGGTTAAACATAAATGCACAATAAAAATGATTCAAATTCAGAACGTGTCTTTTTCTTATCGCCACAGGCCGGTGTTGAGAAATATTAATGTTACAATTGCCAAAAACTCCCATGTTGCCATCGTTGGGCCCAACGGGGCGGGCAAATCGACTCTGTTAAAAATATTGGCGGGTATTCTGGTTCCGAATCGCGGAAGCATTCAAATGAACGAGGCAGATTTTACCCGCCTTTCTGCCGGTGAGCGTGCCCGGCTGGTGGGATACCTGCCGCAGGAATTTGACACACCGTTTGCCTTTACGGTAGTGGATGTGGTGCGGATGGGGCGCTTCCCCTTTCAGCGGGGTATGTTTGCCACCTCGGTGCAGGACCAGCAAATTGTTGAGCAGGCCATGCAGGCAACGGATGTGCTGGATTTCCGGCACCGGCCGTTTAATCAACTCAGTGGTGGAGAAAAACAACGCGTAATGCTGGCCTCCGTACTGGCCCAGGAAGTGCCCATCTTGCTGCTGGATGAACCCACCCGGGCCCTGGATTATGCCCATCAGGCTCAGTTGATGCGGGTGCTGCAGCGGGAAAATCGGGATCAGGGGAAAACCGTGGTGTGGGTAACCCACGATGTGAATCTGGCGCTTCGGTTCAGTGATGTTATCATCTTCTTAAAAGATGGCCGAATCGTAGAACAGGGCACGCCTCCGGAGGTGGTTCGCCCGGAAATTTTGCACACCGTGTTTGATGTGCCGCTGTCGGTTCAACAATTGCCAAACGGAATGCCGGTTGTTTACTGGGAGTAAGCTGTGAACGCGCTTCAATTTCGGAAATCGTATACTATTTTGTTGTTGGGTGTTGGGGTAATCGTCCTGACGGTGCTGCTGGCCCCTGCAATTGGCAGCACGCCGGTACGGTTCAACGAATTGTGGCAATACCTTCAGGGGCAGGAGGAGACCGGCGGCGTCATCGTGTTTCAATTGCGGCTGCCCCGGGTGCTGCTGGCCTTGCTGGTAGGAGGCGCGCTGAGTGTGGCCGGAGCTGTGTTGCAAGCGCTGCTCCGAAATCCCCTGGCCACGCCCTATACATTGGGCATTTCCTCCGGCGGGGCGTTGGGAGCGGTGGTCGCTATTAAGCTGGGCTGGGTAGTAACGCTTCTGGGATTCACCAGTGTTCAGTTGATGGCATTTGTGGGGAGTTTGGCCACCATTATACTGGTGTACATACTGGCCAATCGCTGGATGGCATTTTCCGTTTACGCGCTGATTTTAATTGGCGTCACCCTCAGTTTTTTCTTTTCGGCATTAATTCTGTTAATCCATTATCTGGCGGATTTTACCCAAACCCAGCAAATGATTCGCTGGATGATGGGTGGCCTGGACATTATTGCTTACCCGCAGTTATTGGGGATTTTTCCGGTGGTCATCGTGCTGCTGCTGTACATCTGGCGATTATCCGCATCGCTGAATTTAATCAGCTTTTCGGCTGACATTGCGGCAACAAAAGGAGTGGAAGTTGACACGGTGCAGAAACAAACGTTTGTTGCAGCGTCCCTGCTTACCGGCTCGGTGGTGGCACTTAGCGGGCCCATTGGATTTGTGGGATTAATCGTGCCGCATTTTTTACGGTTGCTAATCGGGCCGGACCTGCGATTTTTAATACCCGCCGGGGCACTGTGGGGCGGTGTGTTTTTAACCTGGGCGGATACCCTGGCCCGCACCGTAATGGCACCCGTTAATTTACCGGTTGGTATTATTACGGCCCTCCTGGGAGGACCATTCTTCTTGTATTTACTGCTTCGCCGGAAACAATAACCGGATTCCCGTTACCCTTTAATTTCCCATTCGCTGCTGCCGTCCGGGCGATCCTTAATGATGATGCCCAATTGGGCCAGTTCATCCCGGATTTTGTCCGACAGGTTCCACAATTTTTGCTTGCGCAGTTCGCCCCGCACTTCCACAGTAAGCTGCACCAGCTTTTCCACCAGTTCCTGGGTCTCGGCAGTGGGTTCACGGGAAATGTCTTTTGGTAACAGGCCCAACACCTCATTGGCAAAGGTCTGGTAAAACCCTTCCACTTCTTTCAGGAATGGCAGATGATGGGGCCCCGGAGCGTTAATGTATTTGTTTAACTCCCGGGAAAGGTCAAACAAAACGGCAATGGCTTTGGGGGTGTTAAAATCGTCATTCATTTCCGCTTCAAAGCGTTGCTTAAAGGCATCGATGGAAAACGGTGGGGTAAAGTTTGCCACTTCGGTAGCGTGGCCCATAGCCCGGTACAGTTGCCGCACGCTGTTGTGGAGCCGTTCCAAGCCTTTTTCCGCGGCATCCAGGGCCTGGTCGCTGTAGTCCACGGGACTACGGTAATGGCTGCTTAAAATAAAGAAGCGGATGGTGAGGGGAGAGTGCTTCTGTAACGCATCCTTAATGGTCACAAAATTACCCAGCGATTTCCCCATTTTGGTGCCGTTTACCGTTACCATGTTGTTGTGCATCCAGTAGCGGACAAACGGCTTGCCGGTGGCGGCTTCGCTCTGGGCAATTTCGCATTCATGATGGGGGAACGCGTTTTCAATCCCGCCGCCGTGGATGTCGAACGTTTCTCCCAGGTACTTCATGGACATGGCGGAGCACTCGATGTGCCAGCCCGGATAACCTTCGCCCCAGGGACTGGGCCACTTCATGATGTGCCCCGGCTCCGCTTTTTTCCACAGCGCAAAATCCAGCGGGAAGCGCTTTTCGGGATTCACCTCCACCCGGGCCCCCGCTTCCAGTTCCTCCAGCTTACGGCCGCTCAATTTGCCGTATTCCGGAAATTTGCGCACGTCGTAGTACACGGATCCGTTAACTTCGTACGCGAACCCTTTCTCCAGCAGTTTCTTCACCAATTCAATCTGTTCAATAATATGTCCGGTGGCGTGGGGGGAAATATTGGGGCGCAAGACCCCCAGCGCATCCATATCGTCAAAATAACTCCAGGTGTAATGCTGGGCAATTTCCCAGGGATCGACCTTCTCTTCCCGGGCTTTCTTTTCAATTTTGTCTTCACCCTGGTCGGCATCGTCCGTTAAATGGCCCACATCGGTGATATTCTGCACGTATTTTACCCGATAGCCCAAATAGCGGAACCAGCGCACCACCGCATCAAAGCTAATGTAGCTTTTGGCGTGACCAATATGGGGGTCGCCGTACACAGTGGGCCCGCAAACGTACATATGAACCCGTCCGGGATGTAAAGGTACAAATTCTTCTTTTTTCCGGGTCAATGTGTTATAAATAACCAGTGCCATGGTATGTTTTCCTTCCTGTTGGCTGTTTGTTCACATTGTTACATGTCGAAAACTGCTTTCAGCAGGTTTAGTGTTTTACTCTGCCGTATTGTTTCGATTCTTTTCGAATCCGACATCCGTTTTGCATTCGGATTCCGGCGAAATTTACGGTAATATGGCGCGACGGTGCAAGCGGTTCCTGAAAGGCTTGCGGTTGCGTGGAAATTGCGTTTGCGCACGGCAATTTAAATTGTAAATTGTTAATTACGATGAATATGGCATACAGGGAGATTACACAATGAAGAATTGGCTGGTGATTTTTGGAATACTGTTGGGGG
>WGBF01000580.1 GCA_015494485.1 bacterium
AAATCTACAGCCATCATGGGCTGCTTCTGGCTACTCATGCCACGGAAGCAGTGTTTGAGCACCTGCAGCCAATCATTTCCGATTTGCAGTGGAATCCGCGGGCACGCTGTGTGTACAGCACTCCACCGCCGCCCAAACTGGAGCATGGCGTGGCCATCCTGACTGCCGGTACCAGTGACATTCCGGTGGCGGAAGAAGCCGCGGTCACACTGACAATGTTTGGCTTTCCGCCCAGAACGGTGTACGATGTGGGTGTGGCGGGAATCCATCGGCTGAATCACCATTGGGAGGCTGTGGAACAGGCAGCGGTGTTGATTGTGGTGGCCGGTATGGAGGGAGCATTGCCCAGCGTGGTGGGGGGGCTCACGGACAAGCCAATCATCGCCGTGCCAACGTCGGTGGGATACGGTTCCCATTTGGGCGGAATAACCGCATTGTTGGCAATGTTAAACAGTTGCGCCAATAGCATTACGGTAGTCAATATTGACAATGGCTTTGGTGCTGGCTATGCGGCGGCGTTAATTTTACGACAAATCATTCAATTTCATCAAAAGCACGGGGAAACCCATGAGTGAATCCAAACGCAAACTACTGCGCGATTTGTTGGTCGGCGAAGGTCAATCGGAAGGCAAAAGCCGCCCGCCCGTTTTTTTACCGGGTGAAGAAGGCTGGTTGCCTGCCACCGATATTGTGGAAGGGCGTCAAAATCTGTACGTTATTCTGGAGGTCCCCGGTATTCGGTTAAACGAGGTGGTGATTCGCTACGAAAAAGGGACGCTGATTGTGGAGGGGGAGCGACCGGAAATTCCGCTGGGAGAGGAAGAATTGATTGAATTTCACAAAAAGGAAATTGACTTTGGGCCGTTTGTATCGCGCATCAAAATGAACACCCGCATTCGGGGAGACGAAATTCGGGCAACCTACAAAAATGGCTTTTTAGTTATTACCCTACCCAAGGACACTTCCCGGCGCCCGCAAAGCGGCGTAACCATTGAAATTCAACAAACGGACGAATAACGGAAAGGGTGCGGATGGCTTCCAAACAACATACTGAAATGGTGGAACTGCCCATCTTACCGGTGCGGCAAATTGTGGTTTTTCCGTATGTTATTTTTCCCATTGTGGTGCAGGACCCGGCGCTGGCGGAAATGATTAACCAGGTGCTCCTGCATCGCAAACTGGTGGGAATCGTCACCGAAAAGCCCACCGCCGGCGATGATGTGGAATTATTCCGTGTGGGAACAGCCGCAACGGTGCTGAAAAAATTCAACATGCAGGACGGCACCACGCGCCTGCTGGTTCAGGGCATTTACCGTTTTGAAATTGAAGAGTTGAAGGAAGAAGACATCCTGAGGGCACGGGTTAAACGGCTGACGACCCGCATCAAAGACCCCGTGAAAGTGGAAGCCCTGCGACGGGCCGTGCAGGACCTGGCCATGAAAGTCATTGAAAAATCGCCCTTTCTGCCGGACCAGCTGGCGGGTGCGGTGATGGAAGCCAGTGACCCCGAGCGGCTGGCGGATTTAATCGCTGCCAACCTCAATGTGCAAATTGAAGAACGCCAGATGTTGCTGGAAGAACTGGTGCTGGACGGGCGGCTGGAACTGGTAATGGAATTCCTGGACCGGGAACTGAAAGTGCTGGAAATTACTGGTGAGATTCAGGAAATCGTGAATGAAGAACTGAGCAAGAACCAGCGGGAATTTTTACTGCGGGAACAATTGAAAGCCATTAAGCAAGAACTGGGAGAAGAGGACGAAGAACTGGACGAGTGGGAGCGGGAAATTGAAGACCTGCGCAAGCAAATCAAAGCAGCCGGCATGCCGGAAGACGTGGAAGCCGTGGCCCTGAAGGAACTGGAGCGCATGGCGGAAATGTCCCCTGCCGCTGCGGATTACCCCATTGCCCGCGCCTACATCGATTGGTTGATTTCCCTGCCCTGGAATAAGGAAACCAAGGACAACATGGATTTGCAAAATGCCAAGAAAATCCTGGATGAGGACCACTTCGACCTGGAAGATGTCAAGAACCGCATTCTGGAATTTCTGGCCGTGCGCAAGCTGAAAAAAGAAACCAAAGGGCCCATTTTGTGTTTTGCCGGCCCGCCGGGAGTGGGGAAGACCAGTCTGGGGCGCTCCATTGCGCGGGCCATTGGCCGCAAGTTTGTGCGCTTTAGCGTGGGGGGCATTCACGACGAAGCGGAAATCCGCGGCCACCGGCGCACTTACATTGGCGCCTTGCCGGGACGCATTATTCAAATGATTAAAGAAGCCGGTACCCGCAATCCGGTGTTCATGCTGGATGAAGTGGACAAAATTGGTACCGATTTTCGGGGGGACCCGGCATCGGCATTGCTGGAGGCACTGGACCCCGAACAAAACAAGGATTTTGTGGACCACTACCTGGATGTCAAATTCGACCTCTCCCATGTGATGTTCATTTGCACCGCCAATGTGCTGTACAACATTCCCCCGGCGTTGCTGGATCGCATGGAGGTGATTGAAATCCCCGGTTACATCACGGAAGAAAAGGTAGAAATTGCCCGCAAGTACATTGTGCCGCGGAAGATTGAAGAAAGCGGGTTAAAGAAAAAGCACGTTCGGATTACCAAGAAGGCCATTGAGAAAATTATTACCGATTACACCAACGAAGCCGGGGTGCGCAATCTGGAACGGGAAATTGCTACCATTTGCCGCAAAATTGCCCGGCGGGTGGCGGAAGGCCACGATGAACCAGTTAAAATTACCCCGGAAAATTTAAAAGAATTTCTGGGACCGCCCAAGAATTTCCCTGAACTGGCCGGCATCAAAGATGAAATCGGCATTGCCACTGGCCTGGCCTGGACGCCCGTTGGCGGGGAAATTCTGTTCATTGAATCCACCCTGATGAAAGGTGGGAAGAACCTGGTGCTCACCGGCCAGTTGGGCGAAGTGATGCGGGAATCTGCCCAGGCCGCCCTCAGTTTCCTCCGCTCCAATGCGGAACGGTACGGCATTGACCCCGATTTTTTTGCCAAGTACGATGTGCACATTCACGTGCCGTCCGGGGCGGTACCCAAGGATGGCCCCTCAGCAGGGGTGACCATTGCCACATCGCTGCTTTCCCTGTTAATTAAGCAGCCGGTGCGCCACGACGTGGCCATGACGGGGGAAATTTCCCTGCGGGGGCGGGTGTTACCCGTGGGTGGCATTAAAGAAAAAGTAATTGCTGCCCGGCGTGCGGGGATTAAAACCGTCATTTTACCGCTGCGGAACGAAAAGGATTTGCAGGAAGTGCCGGAACACATCCGCAAAAAATTGCAGTTTGTGTTTGTCAATCGCCTGGATGAAGTGTTTGCCTATGCGCTGCGCAACGGCATGCCAAAGGAAACCTCCGCCACGGTGCGACGTACCGCAGTGGAAAGCGTGGCAGCACAGAAATCGAGTAAGCGCAGCCGGTAATTGTTCCTGCAGTCGGGAAGTGCCTTTCCCGAAGGTGGGCAGCATACGCTCTGCAGCAGAATCCCGCCGTTGCAGCTTTTGGTTTTACCTTGAAGCGGACGGTTGGGTAGGGGAGGAGCCCCGATTGGTAAAGCCATCCGCAGGGATAAAACGCTGTTATTTGGAGCTCATCAACACGCTAATGGGGCGCAGGTCTTCGATATTTTCAAACACGATTTTAATCACCACCGAAATGGGTACGGCCAGAAACATGCCGATAATGCCCCACAGCCATCCCCAGAAAATTAAGGAAAACAACACCACCAGCGGACTCAAATTGACGCTGCGGCCCACAATGCGGGGGTCGATGAAGTTGCCAATCAGCATTTGATTGGCAGTAAGCAGCAACCCCAGCCACAAAATGGTAATCCAGTGATTAAACTGAATGAAGGCAAACCCCAAGGGGAGCAGTGTGGCAATAATGGAACCCAGATTGGGGATGAAATTCAAAAGAAAGGTGAGGATGCCCCACACCAGGGCAAACTGCACATCAAAATACAACAGGATGCCGGTGGCAATAATACCGGTTACCAGGCTGATAATGGTTTTGGCCAGCAGGTATTTTTGAATCTGGCGGTTGATGTTCACCAGCATCTGGGAAATTCGTACGGAAACATCCGGCCGAAACGCCAGCTCTACTTTGCGGGTAAGCTGGTTGCGACCCAGCAGCATGAAAAATAAAAACAACATTACCAGAAAGGTATTGGAGAGAAAGTTCAGAATAGAGCCAAAGGTACTTAAAATGAAACCTGACAGGGAAAAGCCCTGCAATTGGGTCAGCAACCCGATTTTATCCAGCGCCTCTTGCTGTTTTTCCAGCAATTCCTGGGGCACGCCCATGAGCCGAAAGATGTGATCCATAAGGGAATTAAACTGTTCTTCGTACACCGGGAAGGTGGAAGCAAATTCCCGAAAACTGGTGTAAATAATGACCCCTACAAAATTTAAAATGACAAAGGCAATTAACAGGGTGAGTAGGATGGAAATGGGCCCCGGTACTTTTCGTTTTTCAAAAAAGGAAATGAGCGGGCTTAAGACGTAGTTAATAAACACCGCCAGAGCAAAGGGGAGAATAATCACTTTCGCCTGGTACAACACAATCCCCAGGGCAATGGTGGTTAATATGGCCAGAAGAACAATAATTATCCGGTTTTCGCGGATCATGATGTCGCGTGTGTGGGCCATACGTTGTACTCCGCCTTGGTTTGCAATAATTTCTTAAAAATTCCCCAATAATCAAAACACCGAAAGAAAAAGCGCTTGCTCACCTGTCGGTAGTGCTTTAACCTGTGGCATCACGCATCTTTCTTGATATTCAATTCGTCCATTTTGCGGTACAGGGAAGAGAGGCCGATGCCCAGCAGTTGCGCTGCTTTTTCCTTGTCCCATCCCGTTTCCTGCAGGATGCGGCGAATATGGTCGCGTTCAAAGGCAGCCAGCGCTTGTTTTAATGTGGTGGGATGGGTGGTCAGGTACTGCTCACTGCCCACCATGTTGGGTGGCAAATCTGCGGGGGTAATGTAGTCGCCGTCTGCCAGAATAATCGCCCGTTCGATGACGTTTTCCAGCTCCCGAATCCCGCCTTTCCATTCGTAATTCATTAAAATGCGCATGGCGTCGTTGGAGACCCCTTTGATGCGGCGATTCATCTCCCGATTGTATTTTTCCACAAAATGGTTCACCAGCAGGGGGATGTCTTCTTTGCGTTCCGAAAGGGGCGGCAGTTTAATTTCAATCACGTTCAGGCGGTAGTACAGGTCTTCGCGGAAGCGCCCCGCTTCCACTTCTTTGCTTAAATCGCGGTTGGTGGCGGCAATGATGCGCACATCCACCGGAACCGGCTCGGTGGCCCCCACCGGTTGAATTTCGCCGGTTTCAATGGCGCGCAACAATTTTACCTGCAGGTGAAGCGGAATTTCCCCCACTTCGTCCAGAAACAGCGTGCCCCCGTTCGCCACTTTAAAATAACCGTCCTTGTCTTCGTTGGCGCCGGTAAAGGCCCCCTTTTTGTAGCCGAACAGTTCGCTTTCCATCAGGGTATCCACAATGGCGCCGCAGTTGATGGCTACAAACGGTTTGTTTTTGCGGGGAGAATTGAAGTGAATGGCCCGTGCCACCAGTTCTTTTCCGGTACCGCTGGGGCCGGTAATCAACACATTGCTCCGGGTCTGGGAGACCCGCTCAATCATGCGAAACACGCGTTTCATGGCAGGGCTTTCTCCGATGATGTGGGAGAAGCTGTACCGTTCCTCAATGGCTTCCCGAAGAATGCGGTTTTCTTCCACCAGTTCGCGGTGTTCCATCAGGCGGCGCACGCGGAGAATCACATCATCAAAATCCAGCGGTTTAATTAAATAATCGAACGCGCCCAATCGCAGCGCTTCGATGGCGCTTTCCATGGAGCCGTAGGCGGTGATGATGATAACCGACGTCTGCGGGCTGTTCAGTTTTACGGCTTTCAGCAATTCCAGCCCGTCCATTTCCGGCATGCGCAGGTCTGTAATGACCAGGTCGTAATTGTTCTGCTGAATTTTCTCCAGGGCAGCCCGTCCGTTTTCGGCGCTTTCCGCATCAAAACCTTCTTCTTTCAGCACCGTACACAGTGTATCGCGAATGGTGGCTTCGTCGTCGACAATCAAAATGCGCGCTTTCACCCTTCTTCCCCCTGTTTGTTCACGGGTAAGGTAATAATAAATCGGGTGCCTTTCCCTGGTTCGCTTTCTACCAGAATATCGCCCCCAAATTTTTGAATAATCCCGTAGCTAACGGTTAATCCCAACCCGGTTCCTTTGCCCACCGGCTTGGTGGTAAAAAAGGGCTCGAAAATCCGCGACAACTGTTCCTGCGGAATTCCGGTTCCGGTATCTTCAATTTCAATGTGCACCTGTTGGTTCCGCAGGTAGGAACGCACCGTTAGCGTGTCTCCTTTGGATTCCATGGCGTCCAGGGCGTTCATTAAAATGTTCAGGACAACCTGCTGGAGCTGATCCGGCACTAGCGTAATGGGTGGCAAGTTTTCGTCCAGATGCACATTCAGTGTAATGCGTTTGGCACGCTTATCGAATCGGACAATGCCCACGGCCGACCGAATCACCTGGTTGACATCCGTGGCCTGCTGAACCTCACTGCGCGGGCGGGAAAAATTCACCAGTTCCCGCACAATGTTGGAAATGCGGTTAATGTGTTCCAGAATGGTATTCAGGGAATTGCGGGTTTCTTCGTCTTTGGCCCGCCGCTTCAGTAATTGAATTAAGGAGGAAATGGACGTCAGGGGATTGCCGATTTCGTGCGCAATGCCGGCAGCCATTAATCCAAGTGATGCCATTTTTTCCTGATGCAGAATTTGAAATTGAGCCTTGCGCAATTCCTCCGTGCGCTGCTGAACGCGTTCCTCCAGGTGTTCGTAGGAATCCTTCAGGCGGAGGCGCATTTCGTCAAAGGCACGGGCCAGTTGCCCGATTTCGTCTTTTGTTAGCTGGGGCACCGGGGTGTCCAGATCCCCTTCTCCCAGCTTGCGGGCACGCTCTGTCAGTTCTTTAAGGGGAATGGTGAGCAAGCGGCTTAAATACAGCGCGCTGCCAATAATGAGGATGAGCAGCAGTGTTACCCCGGCAATGGCCTGATTGCGAAAGCGAATTACTTCCGCCATGGCGCGTTCGTAAGGTACCTGGGCGACCACCCGCCAGTTGAACAAGCCCAGCGGTTTTTCATGCTGAATCATGCGCTTTCCGTCCGGAAGGGTGACAATTCGCGGTTGGGAGGCATCGCCCATCCGGGCAGTTCCGGAGGGAACCATCGGGGCCGGATTGCGGGACGTGCAGAGGAGGATTTCATCCGATTCCCGCACCAGCATTACGGTGGTGGGCAGGGTGCCGTTGTGGCCCGGCTGCAGGCGCCGGAGCAGTTCTTCGGGATTGATATTGCCAATGACATACCCCAGAATCCGGTTTTGCGCATTCCGCACGGCATGGGTGCAGTAGAAAAAACTTTGCAGCGCAGCCGGTCTGGATTGAACCGCCAGCAGGGTATCCGGGGGCAACTGGGTGAATAATGATGGGGGCAAGGGGATTGGG
>WGBF01000581.1 GCA_015494485.1 bacterium
ATTGATAATCCTTGCCGTAGCCCAGGGTCTTGAGCAACGTCGTCGGAGCATTCCGCAAATGGAGCGGAACCTGAACGGAGGGGAATTTTTCCACATCTTCCAGCGCACGATTTATTGCCACAATAGCCGCGTTGCTTTTGGGTGCGGCTGCCAGATACGCCGCCACCTGGCTGAGGATAATTTGGGCTTCCGGCATGCCCACATAGGTTACAGCCGTAAAACAACTGGTGGCCAGGGTCAGCGCATAGGGGTCAGCATTTCCGATGTCCTCTGCAGCCAGAATCACCATGCGCCGGGCAATAAATTTAGGGTCTTCACCGGCCGCCAGCATTCGCGCCATCCAGAAAATGGCGGCATCGGGGTCACTCCCCCGAAGGCTTTTAATAAATGCCGAAATAAAATCGTAATGAAACTCGCCCCCTTTATCGTAAATGGGCACCCGTTGTCCGGCGGCTTTTTCCATAACCGCAACGGTCAGTTCCAGCGGCGTTTCCTTATCGGCAAGCTCGGCCTCCAGCAAATCCACGCTTTTTTCTACAATGCTCAAAGCCCGCCGGGCATCGCCGCCGCTTAATTTATACAATGCAGACCAATCCTGAATGTGAATCCGGTACTGGCGCAGTATGGCATCCCGTTGCAAACAACGCGTTACAATTTCCCGAATATCCGCTTCCCGAAGAGGTTTTAATTGATACACCTGGCACCGGGAAAGCAGGGGCGCAATAACTTCAAACGAAGGGTTTTCCGTGGTGGCACCAATCAGAATTAAAGTGCCATCTTCCACGGCGTGCAGTAGCGCATCCTGTTGTGCCTTGTTAAAGCGATGAATTTCATCAATGAACAAAATGGTGGGTTGTTGAAACTGCTCCCGGTTTCGGCGGGCCCGTTCAATGGCTTTCCGAATATCCGCCACCCCTGTGGTGACCGCGCTAATGGCAATAAAATCGGCGTTTAGTTCGTTGGCAATCAGGTTTGCCAGGGTGGTTTTACCGCAGCCAGGGGGCCCCCACAAAATAAGGGAACGGATGCGTTTTTGCTTAATTTGCCGAAAGAGCACTGTGTCCGGGCCCACCACATCCTGGTGCCCCACAAAATCCTCCAGGCGGCGCGGCCGGCAGCGTTCCGGTAACGGGGTTAACCGGGGATCGCTTTGCTGGGCGGAAAATAAATCCATGGGATATGCTCCGCCACCTTAATTGCTGATTTCAATGCGTTTAATGTAATAAAACACGTTGTTGTCATCCCGGGTGCTGATAACCAGCGTATTCAAGCCGGGTTGCAGCGCACGGGTAATATCCCATTCAATGGTTTCCAGCCCGTTCAGTTCTTCCAGAAACTGCGGCCGATAGTAATAGCTTAAAATGGTTCCGTTTAATTTGACGTACACATCCACCTTGGTACTCAGGGCCAGGGGATATTTTTCCCGGGAGGCAGCTGCTTCCAGGCGCAAAATAAATTTCTGGTCTTCCGGTGGCCGACGCGGCAGTTCAAACGTGAGTTTTATAGCATCATTGCCTTTGGGATTCCGCCAGGGGAAGGCAAACCCCAGCTTCCAGACATAATCGTTTAGTTTTTTGTGGAATACAATTTCCGGGCCGCCTTCGTTGCTGGCAGTAAACCCGCGGTTGGAAAAGGTGTAGCCGGTAAATAGCTGGCAGTTGGAGGTGTACACGTTTCCGTTAGACGTGACTTCCGCTTTAATATTGATTTCCGGGAACAGGGTAACATCCAGATTAATTGGCTGACCGGGGCGTACAGTAATTTTGCGGGGAGCCGGTTCTTTGTATCCCTTTACCTTACCGAAGCGGATTTCGTGCTCGCCAATTTCCAGCAATCCCTGGAAGTTGCCTTTTCCTTTCAGTTCCCCATCCACAAATATATCCGCCTCCACCGGCTCGGTGGTAATGACCACCTCTTCAAAATTCTGCACCAGGGAAAACTGGGCTTCCCCAGCGGGATTGGCGGCATTTAACAGAACCTGTACCTCGGTAGGCGACACTTTGTATCCGTCTTTTACCACCCGAACGGTGTAC
>WGBF01000582.1 GCA_015494485.1 bacterium
CATTCCATTTTTGCCGCTGCCAAGCTGGTGCTGTTCATGAACCTGTTTTTTGGTGGAGCAACCAATATTCTGGAGATGGTCATTAAAACCTTTTTGATTTTCCAGTGGGCGGTGTTTGTTGGCGTGGTCTTCCCGCGTTTTCGTGTGGAACAGGCCGTGCGCTGGTTTCTGAAAATTCCAACGGCAGTAGGACTGGCTGCCGTAATCGTATACATGATTCATTAATGACGAGGGATAACAATGAAAGACGACGAAAAAACCATCGATGAGATGCTAAATCCGGCCGGGGCAGAAAATGAGTTTTTAACGGAAGAATATTATTGCCAGGCACTGCCCAAATCGGTGCAGCCGGTGGCCAATAAAATTGTTCGCAAATTTTACAACTGGGCGCAGGCCAACTCCCTGTGGATACTGGCCTTCGGTACCGGATGCGGATCCATTGAACTGCCGCCGTTGTTCACCGCCCGGTACGATATTTCCCGCTTCGGGCTGTTTCCCCGCCCAACACCACGACAATCGGGGGTGTTTATCATCAGCGGGTACCTCTCGGTAAAAACCCTCAAGCGGGTGATCCGCAGTTACGAACAAATGCAGAACCCCAAATTTGTGCTGGCGCTGGGCAGTTGCACGGTGAATGGCGGCATGTACTTCGACAGTTACAATACCATTAACCGCCTGGATTATTACCTGCCGGTGGATGTGTACATAGCCGGCTGTATGCCCCGCCCGGAAGCCCTGATTGCCGGGTTCAACAAGCTCAAGCAACTCATTAAGGAAGGCAAAGCCGAAGGGGCTAACAAATACGCTGAAAATTTTGAGTGGTACAAAGCCAATCAGAAAAAAATTATTAAAAACTGGGATATGCCGGAATACAATTGGTGAGCAAAATGAAAGACATTTTAACACGTTTGGACAGCCGATTCGTTATTGAACGGAAAGATGAAACCCGCAGCAACCTGGTGTTTATTACCGTAAAAAAGCCTGTGGCTATTGAGGTAATTACCTATTTGCGGGACTACGAAGGGTTTCGGCATCTGGTGCTGATTTCGGCCGTGGATTACATTGAGCGCAATGTGTTTCAATTAACCTATTTGCTGCACAACTACCAGTTGCATGTGGATATTGGCGTGCGGGTAGAAATTGACCGCCAGCATCCCCAGATGGACAGCATTCATCATTTGTGGGCAGCAGCGGGCGTGTACCAGCGGGAATTGCACGAAATGTTTGGCATTGATTTTCCCGGTAGCCCCCATGTGGCCGAGCCCATGATTCTGGAGGGGTGGGACAATATTCCCCCCATGCGCAAGGAATTCGATACCAAAAAATACGCCGAAGAAACCTATTTCCCCCGGGAGGGGCGTTTTAAACAAGACCCCCGGGAAGTCATGGAAATTAAACTGTATCCTGTAGATACCGAGGTGAAGTATGGCATCAAACAAGTGGTCCGAAAACGTCGCGGACATTAAATCCGAAGCAAAGGAAGAAACCCGCAAAGCGGCTGTTCCGCACGCGCCGGAAGCGTTCTGGACACAGGAAGAAACGTTTGATTTAAGCAGCGGGAAATATTTGAAAATCTGGCAGGGACCGCAACACCCCGGTGTTACCGGTAACATGGCCCTGGAACTGGTGGTGGAAGGCGACATTGTGCGTTCCTGCAAAACCCACGTGGGGTACTTGCACCGCGGCTTCGAAAAGCTGATGGAGCGGCGTAAGTACATTCAATGTTTCCCGATTGTGTGCCGTATTTGCGTACCGGAACCCGATACCAACGAATACCTGTTTGCGGCAGCGGTGGAGGAACTGGCCAACATCGAAATTCCCGAAAAAGCAGCCTGGATACGCACGTTCGTTCTGGAATTAAGCCGTACCGCTTCCCTAACGATGGGGCTTGGCGGACAGGCCGGCGCATTCGGGCTGGGAACCATCGGGCAGTGGGCGGTGGCCCACCGCGATTACATTCTGGACTTATTTGAAGAACTCACCGGCGGGCGCGTGTACCACATGTACATCATTCCCGGTGGCGTGCGCCTGGATTTCCCGGACGGCTTTGAAGACCGGGTACGGGCCGTTCTGGACAAAATAGAACATCTCATTGGCGACATCGAGAAAGTGATGTTTAACAATTCCGTATTTAAAGCGCGGGCAAAGGGCCTGGGGATTATTCCCCGCGAGTGGATTGAACCCTTTGGCATTACCGGAACCACCGCCCGTGCCGCCGGCGCACCCCTGGATGTTCGCAAAAACAATCCCTATCTGGTGTACGACCAGCTGGATTTCGAGATGATCCTGGGAAGCGCTTCCGATGTGTACGAGCGCACCCTGCTTCGCAAGGAAGAAATTCTCCTTTCCATTCGCCTGATTCGCCAGATTCTGGACCGGATGCCCAAAGCCGGGCCGGTCCGACGCAAACTGCCCAATGTGCTGCACTGGAAAGTGCCTTCAGGGGAAACCTACGTGCGGGTAGAAAGCGGGCGTGGTGAAATGGGCTATTACCTGGTGTCGGACGGCAGCGAATACCCCCGCCGGGTTCACGTGCGGGGAGCCAGTTACACCCACGCAATGGCACTGCTGGAGCATCTGGTAAAAGGCATTAGCATAGCGGATGTGGCCGGGGTAATGACATCGCTTCAAACCTGTCCCCCGGAAATTGAACGTTAACGATTGCAAGCGGCGAGGATACTGCCATGAGTTTAAAAGACACATTGTCTCCCTTTTATGCCTGGAAGCGGGCATTCGAAAAACCCCTTACCATAAAGGAACCCATTACCGAACGGGAAGGTGCCCCCCGCTATCGGGGTTTTCATATTAACGACCTGGGCAAATGCATTGGCTGCGGATCCTGCGAAGAAGTGTGCCAGAATGAAGCCATTGACATCATTGAAACCGCCAAAGCGCAGGCCGGCAAAGGCGATTCCGGCCTGCGCCCCGTTATTGATTACGGGCGGTGCTGCTGGTGCGGGCTGTGCGTGGATGTGTGTCCCACCGGCTCCCTGGAGATGTCCAACGATTACATCTGGGTCACCACCGACCCGTCTGAATTTGTGTTTCAGCCCGGTGCCGATGACAAGCCCTGGAATGATGATGAACTGGGCTACCGGCGCACCCCGGAAGCCTGGCTGCTGGACCCCAACCAGCGGGAAATGCCGGTGCTGGACCCCGAAGTCCGGAAGCACACCTTCGAAGAAATGGCTCTGGGGTTTACGGACGATATCGCTATGGAGGAAGCCTCTCGCTGCCTGGAGTGCGGCATTTGCATTGAAGCCTGCCCCACCCACATGGACATTCCCAATTACATTAAAGCCATTCGGGAAAACCGCCTGGAAGAGGCACTGGAAATTCTGTATGATACCAACCCCTTTTCCGAAACCTGCGGGCGGGTGTGTACCGCCCACTGCCAGGATGTATGCGCACTGGAACACAACGGTCAACCAATTGCCATTCGCTACCTGAAACGCTACATCACGGATAAAACCTATCAGCAGCGCAAAGAAATTCTCTTCCCCAAAGAACTGCCCCAAACGGGTAAAAAAGTGGCCGTAATTGGTGGCGGGCCGGCGGGATTAACCGCGGCCTATTATCTGCGCCATTATGGCCATGAGGTCACCATTTTTGAACGACAACCGCAACTGGGTGGGATGTTACGGTACGGCATTCCGGAATACCGGTTACCCAAGGCGGTGCTGGACCGGGAGATTGAATTCATCCTGGATCTGGGTGTGGAGGTGCGCACCGGTATTTCAGTAGGCGAAGACATTTCCTTTGACGAAATCCGGGCTCAGTACGACGCCGTATTTATTGCCATTGGCGCGCAAAAAGGGACCAGCATGCCCATCGAAGGCAGCGATTTACCCGGCGTGGAAATTGGGGTTAATTTTCTGGCACGAATTGCGGAAGGCGAACGCCCGGATATCGGTAAACGGGTGATTGTGGTGGGCGGCGGCAACACCGCCATGGACGTGTGCCGCTCCTCTGTCCGACTGGGTGCGGAAGAGGTGCACGTGCTGTACCGCCGCACGGAAGCCGAAATGCCTGCCACCCGCGAGGAATACGAAGAGGCCCTGGAAGAAGGCGTCCAGTTTGATTTTCTGGTTACGCCGGTCAAAATTGAACGCAAAGATGACCATCTGGCGATTACCTGCATGCGCATGGAATTGGGGGAACCGGATGCCAGCGGCCGCCGCCGGCCTATTCCCATTGAAGGGTCGGAATTTGTCATCGAAGCGGACACCTGCATTATGGCCATCGGGCAAAAAGTGGAAGGGAAAATTTCCGATGCCATAGGCCTAAAGATTACCCGCTGGCACACCTTTGACGTGGACCCGGACACGCTGGAAACCAATGTTCCCGGTGTGTATGCTGGCGGTGATTGTGAGCTGGGTCCCACGGATGCCGTGCATGCCATTGCCGATGGGAAAAAAGCCGCTTATTTTATTCATGAATATTTAAGCGGGAAATTAAAACAGAAAACCAGTGCATAAACGGGCTTACCGGAAAATCCGAGGGGAATTCCTGAACCCATGGGTTTATGGTAAATGATAATAATAATGCCGGAAATTTGAAGGCGGAATTTTCTGAATAACCGGTTGTATTTTTCGTTGAAAAGCGGTTTAATTTGGGGACACGCAGAAAAATTGTAGCGGAAGTTAACCAAAACTCAAAAAATCTGAAACAATTGAGGGGATTCGATATGAGTGAAAAAATCCAACACTACGATGACCTGGAATCGGCCATAAATTTTGCGCTCTCTTTAATTGAACGAAATTATTATTTTTTCAAATACTGGGCGGAAAAAGTAAACCGCAAATCCATTCGGGATGCTTTGTTGGACTGGGCCGAGGAAGAGCTTAAGCACAAAGAAGTACTGTCTCTTATACACATCTCCGA
>WGBF01000583.1 GCA_015494485.1 bacterium
CCTCCTGCGGCCCGGCCGGGGGTGTGTATACGGCATTATTTTACGCCGCCCAGCCCTGGGTCGCCACCATTCCCGGGGATGTCCCGCTGCTTCAGCCGGCAATTTATGAATATTTATATGAGAACCGGCAGAAGAATACCCCTGTAGTGGCGGTATCCCATAAGGGGATGGAACCGCTGGTGGCTATTTGGCCCCGGTCACTGGTAACAAATCTGGAACATTTTGTACATCAGCGAAAACTGGCATTGCACGAAATTCTTGAAGCGCTTCAGGCGCTCACCATTCCCATTCCGGATCTGATGGCAGATTATTCACCCCAATTGTTTCTTAATGTGAACACGCAGGAAGATTTTGAGCAACTGAAGTCCATTTTGTTAAAAAAGTCTTGAAAATAATATTTTTTCTTTTGTATCCTTTAGCTGTAGAACGATAGAGAAAACACACTCCGAGCCTGTTTGCCTACGTCCCGGTGGGATATGGCGGCAGGCCGATAGGGTAAAGCTGGAAACGGCTTTGCCTCCCGTGTTTGGAAAGGAGTATTGTCATGAGTCACCCATCATTTTCAAACCCCAATAATGCTTTTGGTCCCCCGTTAATTGACAATTTCAATCGCCGCATTGATTATTTGCGCCTGGCGGTAACGGACCGGTGCAATTTGCGCTGTGTGTACTGCATGCCAGCGGAGGGGATTCCCTTTATGCCCCGGGATCAGGTGCTACGGTACGAAGAAATGGAACGGCTGGTTCGCATTGTCGCTGCCATGGGAGTTCGGAAGGTGCGGTTAACAGGCGGGGAGCCGTTTGTACGGAAGGATTTAATCCACTTCATCGAGCGGCTGGTGACCATTCCCGGGGTACAGCAGGTGCACATTACCACCAACGGGGTTTTAACGCGGCCCTATGTATCCCAATTAAAGGAATTGGGAATTGCCGGGGTGAACCTCAGTCTGGACACCTTGAAGCCGGACCGTTTTCAACAAATTGCCCGGCGGGATGCTTTACCTGCGGTGCTGGAAACATTCTATGCCCTGCTGGAAGCGGAAATCCCCCTGAAGGTCAATATGGTGGTATTTGACCATGTGAACAGCGATGAAATTGTGCCCATGGCACAGCTGGCAAAGGAATACCCCATTGAATTGCGTTACATTGAACAAATGCCGTTTGATGGCGGCGTGGGGCGCAGTGCTGAACATTTTAATTATGCCCGCATTTTGCAGACCCTGCAGGAGGCTTTTCCGGACATGCACCCCATCGATTTGCCGGAATCCACCGCCCGGATATTCCGGGTCCCCGGTTTTAAGGGGCGGCTGGGAATTATTGGGGGCTTTTCCCGGGTATTTTGTGCCACCTGCAGCCGAATGCGGATTACCGCTGCCGGTCAGCTAAAAACCTGCTTATACGACAACGGCGTGCTGGATTTGCGTGCCCTGCTGCGCGCCGGTGCTTCGGATGAAACCATTGCCCGGGCCATTCGGGAGAAAATTCTGGATCGCGCTGCCGATGGCTATGAAGCCGAACAGCGGGCCCGACGGGAAGCTGCTGCGTCGATGGCAGAAATTGGTGGGTAAGCACATGCCGGGGCGGCAACAATTTTGCCGGACGTAAATACCAATAACACGTGGGAGAAAAATAGATGATTGACGTCAGTCCAAAATTCAATACGTTACGTTACGCCAAGGCCAAAGGTGTATTGTACGCCAGCCCGGAAACAATCCAGCGGGTGAAAGACAACACCGTCCCTAAAGGCGATGTGTTGCAGGTGGCTCGGGCAGCGGGTATTCAGGCGGCCAAGCAAACCGCTCAGTGGATTGTGTTTTGCCACCCCATCCCGCTGGACTGGGTGGAAATTTCTGCCGAAGTGGAAGACGACAGCATCAAGGTATTTGCCGAAGTGCGTTCCGTTTGGAAAACCGGGGTGGAAATGGAAGCCTTGACGGCGGTTTCTGCCGCGCTGTTGAATATGTACGACATGCTAAAACCCCTGGATGACGCTCTGAAAATTGGTACCATCCAACTGGTAAAAAAACGGGGCGGCAAAAGCGATTTTACGGATGCCTTCCCCGAACCCATTAAAGCCGGAGTGCTGGTCATTTCCACCTCCACGTACGAAGGGAGTCGGGAGGACAAGAGTGGCAGGGTCATCCAGGAATTTTTGAAAAACCAGCCGGTGGAGGTGGTGGAATACAAAGTTGTTCCCGATGACCGGGCCCAGATTGAACAAACCCTGCAGGAATGGGCCGATGCCCGGGGACTGGACTTAATTTTCACCACCGGCGGCACAGGGTTGGGCCCCTACGACCTGACCCCCGAAGCCACCCGTGCGGTGATTGAGCGGGAAGTGCCGGGTATTGCCGAAGCCATCCGCCGCCACGGAAAAGACCGAACGCCCTTTGCCATGCTTTCCCGGGAGGTGGTGGGTGTCCGCGGGAAGACCCTGATTGTTAATTTGCCGGGAAGCTCCCGGGGTGCTAAGGAAAGCCTGGAGGCATTATTCCCGGGACTCTTGCACGCGTTCCCCATGCTGTGGGGTGGCGGACATACCCCGGAAGGCCGGGCACAAATGAAACGGAAGGAAGACGAAAAATGAGTGCCGAGGAACAGACGACCTTTCGTCCTAAGAACGAGTTGATTACCATCGAAGAAGCACTAAACACCATTCAGCGTTATTTACCACCGCGGTCGGTTTTTAAGGTGCCGTTACTTCAGGCGGTGGATATGGTTCTGGCGGAACCCCTTGTGGCTCCGGAACCATCCCCCCGCTATACCAACAGCGCCATGGACGGATATGCGGTGCGCTTTGCCGATGTGGAAACTGCCGGTGCCGATGAACCCGTTCAGTTAACGGTAATTGGGGAAAGCCGTGCCGGTGTCCCCTTTCAGGGAACGGTTAAACCCGGGACAGCGGTGGAAATCAGTACCGGTGCCATGCTACCGGAGGGTGCCGATACGGTGGTGCCCGTGGAAGATGTGCGCATTTCCGGTGATACCATTGTGGTGGTCAAACCGGTGCGTCAGCACCAGCATGTGCGGTTTCGGGGGGAGGAGTTTTCCGAAGGCACTGAATTGCTTCCTGCCGGTGTGCAGGTAAAACCCACTCATATTGCTCTGCTGGCTTCCCTGGGCGTGGTGGAAGTACCGGTGTACCGGCCGCTGCGGGTTGCCATTCTGGTCACCGGTAGCGAACTGGTACCTCCTGAAAAAACGCCGGAAGCCCATCAGATTCGGGAATCCAACGGGGTGATGCTCCATGCCGCAGTGGAACGATCCGGAGGGATTCCGGTATATCGCACCATTGTTGCCGACGACCCCGGCGCCACGCTGGAGGCACTCCAACAGGCCATGGAACACACGGATGTCATATTGTTTTCCGGCGGCGTATCCATGGGGCCGCATGACCACGTAAAACATGCCACCGTACAGGCCGGCATTGAGCCTATTTTCTGGCGGGTTAAGCAAAAGCCCGGAAAACCACTGTTTTTTGCCGTGAAGGGCCATCAACTGGTGTTTGGGCTACCCGGCAATCCGGTTTCAGCCTTTATGACGTACACCTATTACGTGCATCCGGTGCTTCAGCAGGCCGTCGGGCTCCCCTTTGCGTGGAAAACGCGCACGGTGCGGCTGGTGGCTCCATTGGAAAATCCCCTCAAACGGGCGCATTTTGTTCGCCTCCGTACCTGGGAGGAAAATGGCGAATGGGTTGGAGAGCCGCTGCAAAAGCAGGGTTCCCACATGTTAACCACGGTGGCCCACGCCAACGGTTTTGTAAAACTGGATGTGGGGGAGGGGTACCGGCCCGGGGATACTGTTCAGGTATTTCTATTTCCGTAGGAGGAATCCATGAAAGTGCATGTGAAGTTTTTTGCCATGGTGCGGGAAAAAGTGGGGCAGGATGAAATGGAACTGGAACTGCCGCCGCACAGCACCACCCGCCACTTCTGGGAAACGCTGCTCCGCCGTTATCCGACTCTGGAACCCTACCAGCACCAGAGCCGACTGGCGGTTAACCGCACCTACATTCAGGGAGACTACCCCTTGAGTGATGGCGATGAAATTACCATTATTCCACCGGTCAGTGGGGGGTGAAGATGATTCGCACGGAACGCTACTGGGTGGAAATTACCGAACAGCCGTTAACTGTCGATGCGCTTTACCAGTTTGTGCTCTCACCTTCCTGCGGGGCAGTGAATATTTTTGTAGGTACGGTGCGAAATCATTTTCAGGGGCGGGCGGTAACTGCCCTGGAGTACCACGGTTACCCGGAAATGGCGGAACAGGTGCTGGAAGAAATCGTGCAGAAAGCCTTTCGGCAATGGGAGGTGGAGCGTATTGCTGTGCACCATCGGTTGGGACTGCTACAACTTACGGAAGCCAGTGTGGTAATCGTGGTGGCGTCGCCCCATCGGGCCGCAGCGTATGCGGCATCCCGTTTCATCATCGAAGAAATTAAAAAAGATTTGCCCGTCTGGAAAAAAGAACACTTTGCAGACGGAGAATTACAATGGAAGAATGACCCGGCGGCCCGCTGAGTACCGTTGAATGGTAAAACGTTCAACAACCCGTAAACCGATTCATTTAAAGAAGAGGTGTTCTGGAGTACGATTACCGTTCACCCTTTCTCTTCTGCGGAACAGGTGCGTTCCGCTTTCCCCCAAGAAGAACCACTCACCCCGTCATTCTTAAATTTTAATAGCAATTATCCTGCCATATTGTTAGATTTCGCCGCTTTTTGAAGATTGGAAAGGAAAGTATGGCCAGAAAGTTAAAGAAATCGGCAACCAAACGCCCTTTGCCGGGTAAAGCGGCCCGCTTCACGGTAAAAATTGAGTACATTAATGAAAAAGGTTTTGGGGTGGCCTTCTACCAGGGGCACCAGCTCAATATTCCCAAAACGTTGCCGGGGGAACAGGTGCTGGTGGAATATGACCCGCGCCGCCATCGTAAGGATCGCATTCATTTGTTAAAAATTGTTGAACCGTCACCAGACCGGCGGACGCCGCCCTGCAAGTATTTTGATGAGTGCGGCGGTTGTCATCTGCAACATGTGGAATACCCCCGCCAGCGCCAGTTGAAACGCGCGATTGTTGAACGGCAACGGGCTGCGTATCCCGCATTAAAATCGTTTAACGTGGCGGAAGTGGTGGGCATGCCGGAACCGCTTCATTACCGCAACAAATGCCAGATGCCGTTTCAAAATCAGGGTGGGGCGGTGGTGTACGGTTTGTACCGCTCCGGAACCCATCAGTTAATTGCAGTGGATGAGTGCCTGGTGGAAAGCCGGGACGCCAATGCGGCATTAAAAATTGTGAAACAGTGGGCGGAACGGTATCACATTCCCCCGTACGACGAAGTGACCCGGGAGGGGATATTGCGTCACCTGGTGGTGCGGAAAGGCATGTTTACCAATCAGGTGATGGTGATTCTGGTGGTGCAATCCCGGGAAATCGATACCTTGCCCCGGTTATTGCAGGAACTGAAATTCGGTTTACCGGCATTGCACAGCGTTTATTTAAATATTCAGGATAAACCGGTGAATACCATTTTGGGGGAGGAAAGCATTCTCATCTGGGGTGAGCCCTACATTGAGGAGCAAATTGGGCGATTGAAATTTCGCATTTATCCCAAAACCTTTTTTCAGGTGAATTCCGTGCAGACGGTAAAATTGCTGGAACACCTGGTGCAGGAAGTCCAATTCCAGCCGGAAGATGTAGTACTGGATTTGTACAGCGGGGTGGGTACCATTGCCCTGTATGTGGCACCGCGGGTTCGGAAAGTTGTGGGGGTGGAAGCCGATTTGCTGGCTGTTAAAGCGGCAAACGAAAATGCGGCCAACAACCAGATTCAAAATGCGGAATTTATTTCCGGAGCGGCAGAAGACCAATTGCCTGCCCTGCTGGCAGAGGTGGAGCCGTCGGTGGTGATTGTGGATCCGCCGCGCAAAGGATTAAAACCGGAAGTTGTTGAAGCGCTGTTGCAGTATCAACCGCAGAAAATTGCCTATATTTCCTGCAATCCCAAAACGCTAATGCGGGATCTGGCCGTACTGGTGGAAGGGGGATATTCAGGCAGTACCATTTTCCCTTTCGACATGTTTCCCCAGACGGCCCATATTGAAAGTCTGGTGGTGCTGGAACGCGCGTCGGTAAATTCCGAAAATCCCACAGAGACATGATTGGGGCGGCGGGACAAAACAAATACAAACATGGAAAATGGCATTTGCCTTTGCACGGCTTTTTGCGTAATCTTGACATTTTTCTGAGGGATTCAAAACAGAAAGTGTAGCCCATGTCAGCATACGATGTCATTATTATTGGTGGCGGGCCCATTGGACTGGCCTGCGGCATTGAAGCCCGCAAACGCGGTTTTTCTCACCTGATTCTGGAAAAAGGGTGTCTGGTCAACTCCGTTTTTCATTTTCCCACGAACATGACCTTCTTCTCCACTTCGGAACGGCTGGAAATTGGCGATGTGCCGTTTATTTCCCACGGCGAAAAGCCCACCCGCCGGGAAGCGCTGGAATATTACCGCCGGGTAACGGCCCACTGGAACCTGAACGTGCACACCTACGAAGCGGCAAAAAAATTGCAAGGGCAATTTCCGGAGTTTGTTGTGGAAAGCGAACGTGCTACCTATTCGGCGAAGGCGGTTATTGTTGCCACCGGATTTTATGACCAGCCGAATCTGTTACATGTGCCGGGAGAGGATTTACCCAAGGTAAAACACTATTACGATGAACCCCATCCGTACGTGTTCCAGCATGTGGCGGTAATTGGCGGCGGCAATTCCGCGGTGGATGTGGCGCTGGAAACGTTTCGCCGGGGGGCGGCATCCGTTACCATGATTGTGCGGGAACCGGCGTTGAAATCCACCATCAAATATTGGGTACGCCCGGATATTGAAAATCGCATTAAAGAAGGTAGCATCAAGGCTTATTTCAATTCGGAAGTGGTGGAAATTCGCCCCAAAGAAATTGACGTGCGCACGCCGAAAGGCATGCTCACCCTTCGTAATGATTTCGTGCTGGCCATGACTGGTTATCATCCCAATTACGATTTGCTGGAAGCATTCCGGATTACCTTTACGAATGATGCGGCGCGTCGGCCCATTTACAATCCCGACACCATGGAAAGCGAACAACCCGGGGTGTTTTTAGCGGGGGTCGTGTGTGGGGGAATGGAGACCAACAAATGGACCATTGAAAATGCCCGGGATCATGCTCCCAAAATCATGGATGCGCTGGCGCAAAAATTGTAACGCCCCTTGAAAAACCGCACTGCATTTTCGATAATAAATAGCGTTTCAAAAGGTGGGTAACGCACGTGAAGCATCCGATTTCGTTCTTTGTCAGCTTGTTGTTGGTCGCAATGTTTGTTTCGCACGCTGCGGGCGTTCCCACCACAACAGCAGACTCATCAAAAACCAAACCACCGCCCTCTCACTGGAAAAACGATATTGTGACCGCATTGAATTTTAGTCAGGTGGATTTTGACAACTGGAGCAAAGGCGGGGAAGACAATGTGGCCTGGTTGTGGAATATGACCATGGTGTTTGAATTCGACCGACCCACCTGGAACTGGCGCAACAATGTGAAATTGGTGTTCGGTAAAAACCGTACCAATGGCAGGGAATTCCGAAAGTCCAGCGATGAAATAAATATCAGCACCGTATTTACTCTGAAGCGGGGGATGTTTGTTAATCCCTACATCTCTGTGAATTTTGAAACCCAGTTTACCCGCGGGTACGATTACAAAAAAGTGCCCCCGGCCGCCATTTCCGATTTTATGGACCCCGGCTACGTCATCATCAGTGGGGGGAGTGGTCTGGCGCCTGTTGATGGGCTGCGGTTCCGTCTGGGATTTGCATCCAAGACAACCATCACCCGGCAATTTTCAGCCCTGTATTCCGATGACCCCCGCACTGCGGATGTGGTGGAGCGCATTCGCCACGAACCGGGGATGGAGGTGGTTACAGAAGTGCTGCGAAAGGTGAGCGCCAATATTGTGCTGGCCAGTAAGCTATCGGTATTTTCCAATTTACGGAGCTGGGAACAGGTGGATGTCCAATGGGACACAACCTTTTCGTCTAAAATTGCCAGATTTTTAAGTGTAAATTACAACATCCAGCTGTGGTACGATTCGGACGTTTCCCGCAAGCGGCAGTTAAAGCAAGCCCTGATGGTGGGAATTACCTGGGACGTCATTTGAAGAGCGGTTCAATCAAATACGCTCCCGGAAAATAAAAATATCTGAACCGGCTGCAATTTTTTTGTATATTTGAAATTCAAGTGAAAATTTCAATCATTTTATTGAAAAACAGTGGATAGTTCATAACGTGAATTCCGGAGGTGCTATGAAATCGATTTTAGTAACGGGAGGTGCGGGGTTTATTGGCAGTAATTTTGTCCGCTACATGGTCAATAAATATCCCCAATACCGCATTATTGTGCTGGATGCCCTGACGTATGCCGGCAATCGGGAGAATCTGGCCGACCTGGAGGGGAAAATGAATTATTTATTTTACCATGGGGATATCCGTGATGCCAGGGTGGTGGACAATCTGGTGAGCAATGTGGACACCATTATTAACTTTGCGGCAGAAACCCACGTGGACCGGTCCATTCTGGCCGCCGATTCGTTTATTCAGACCGATGTGGTGGGAACGTTTACCCTGCTGGAAGCCGCGCGCAAATACAATATTGAACGCTATATTCAAATTTCCACTGATGAAGTGTACGGTTCGGTGGAAGAAGGTAGCTTTACGGAGGAAAGCCCCCTGAAGCCCAACAGCCCTTATTCGGCCAGCAAAGCCAGTGGTGACCTGCTTGTGCGGTCTTACTACAAAACCTACGGGGTCCCTGCCATTATTACCCGCAGTTCCAATAACTTTGGGCCCTACCAGTATCCGGAAAAACTGATTCCGTTATTTATAACCAACGCCCTGCAGGACCAGCCGCTGCCGCTGTACGGGGATGGCAAGAATGTTCGGGATTGGATTTACGTCATTGATAACTGCGAAGCAATTGATGTGGTGTTACACCACGGCCAGCCGGGGGAAATTTACAACATTGGCGCCGGAAACGAACTCCAGAACATTCAGATTACGGAGATGATTCTGGACAAATTGAATAAACCCCGTTCCTTAATTAAACCGGTGCCGGACCGCCCGGGCCACGACCGGCGGTATTCGTTGAATTGTGATAAAATCCGGGCACTGGGGTGGCAGCCCCGACACAATTTTGAAGAAGCCCTGGATGAAACCATCCGCTGGTATGTGGAGAACGAGGCCTGGTGGCGCCGCATTAAAGAGAAAGAAGCCAGTTTTAAGGAATACTACCGTCAGCAGTACGCTGCACTGGAAAACGATTAATCCATTTGACGCCGGGGTCGGGAAAACGCCCCGGCATCTTTTTAATGTTTAATGTCAGGCAGCCCCAATTCAAGCCATTCAGTGGGCGAAGTCGCCTGGTGAGTAATCAATGTAATGATTATGGCAACCCGCGTCTGCTACCGACATCCGGATCGCAAAGCGATTAACCGCTGCTATTACTGCAAAAAGCCCGTGTGCAAAGAATGTCGCCTGCACCTGGGGCACCATTATTTTTGCTCCCGGAAGTGCTATTATCTGTATCGCATTCGGCAACAGGTAAACCGTATTAAAAAACATCAGCCGGTGTTTCTGCTGGCATGGCGGGTATTGGTAACGGTATTGGTATTGGTGTTTGCCGCCCAACTTATCTTTGGCAACCGCCCGGGGGGTACGCCGCAAGTCCAGCTCAGTGCCGATTCCACCACCGTCACCCGGGAGCAACAGGCGGAATTGTCCGGGGCACTGAAAAATGCCGCCAATGCCATCGTGGTGCACCGTAAAATTGTGAATGAGGGCCAATTCACATTAAATGTTCCTGTACAGGCTGGTTGGGTGATTACAGTTTGGCACAATGATTGGCCTATCCATTCCGCTATTTCGGCACGCAAAAAAATGTTCCGGCTGGAAATTCCATTAACATTGGGGAAAAATCGTATTCGCATGCAGATTACCGAAAAAGGGAAGCCCGTAATAACGGAATTGCTGGAGCTGGAGTATCGCAATCCTGCGGTGCGTGCTTTAAGCCGGAGTGTGGAGCAGGTGCGCACGGATGCCCCGTTTGTCGCCCTTACGTTCGATGGCGGTAGTAGTGCCGAAGGTGCGGATTCCATTCTGGCGGTTTTGCGGCGCCACAATGTAACCGTTACGATGTTTCTAACCGGTCGTTTCATTCAACGCTACCCCCGGCTGGTGAAACAAATCGTTGCTGATGGTCATCAGGTGGGGAACCATACCTATTCCCATCCCCATTTAACAACCTATGCGCAAAACGGGCGGCATCACACGCTGGATGGCGTAACCCGTGCATTTCTGCGGCGCCAGTTGCTCATGACGGATAGCCTCTTTTTTCGGGTAACCGGGCAACATCTGGCTCCGTTGTGGCGGGCACCGTATGGGGAAATAAACCGGGATATTTTAACCTGGGCAGCGGAACTGGGTTATTTGCACGTGGGGTGGTCCCGCGGACTGGATACGTTCGACTGGGTTAGCGATACGTCCTCTTCCTTGTATCGCACACCCGACCAGGCACTCCACCGCATTTTATTTTCCCGGGGGAAACCCCGCCCGCTGAAAGGAAAGATTATTCTCATGCACCTGGGGAATCACCGCGCACGTCCCATGTACAAAATGCTACCGGCTCTGCTGGATTCATTAAAGCAGCGAAACCTGCAGGTGGTTACGGTTCAGCAATTGCTTACCGGAAACCTGTAGTTTGGAACGGCCACATCGACCGATTGGGAAATAGTGGCAACGGTGTCCTTTGCAGCAGGAAGCACTTTTCACGGATTAAACGGGCAGGGGGCAGTAATGAATCGGCTCTTTTCTCATAATTTAACTTCTGGAAAATTCGTGCAGAACCACAGGAAAGACAGGACGACCGGAACACGCGCGTTTTTCAAATTCACAATGAAATTAA
>WGBF01000584.1 GCA_015494485.1 bacterium
TCGGCACGCCGGTCAATTTCCGGAAGCCACCACGTATCCTCCCCCCGATTTTCCACCGCAAACTTACCGTAGGGATTTTTCAAGACCACCTTCTGCACGTCATCCTTCTCAAACAACAACAAATTCCGGTCACGGAAATCAAACAGCTTCTTATTCCAGGAAATTTTTACGTATCGGGGAATGGTGTACACCACGGTATCCACTTTGGCGGCATACACATCGCTACCTACCGGGGTATCATCCCCAATGCGCAATGAATCCCGGTTCTGCTGATTATCCACCACGGCAACCCGCAGGGCTTTCGCTCCCAGCCCATATTTCTTTAAGCTGCGATAATCGTCGATGAATTCCTTAATCCGGCTGGTTTTTAATTCCGTAAGCAACTTACCGATGCGCCGTTCATCGGCACGCCGGTCAATTTCCGGAAGCCACCACGTATCCTCCCCCCGATTTTCCACCGCAAACTTACCGTAGGGATTTTTCAAGACCACCTTCTGCACGTCATCCTTCTCAAACAACAACAAATTCCGGTCGCGGAAATCAAACAGCTTCTTATTCCAGGAAATTTTAACGTACCGGGGAATGGTGTACACCACGGTATCCACTTTAGCGGCATACACATCGCTACCTACTGGGGTATCATCCCCAATGCGCAGTGAATCCCGGTTCTGCTGATTATCCACCACGGCAACCCGCAGGGCTTTCGCTCCCAGCCCATATTCACCTACTTCTTCAGGTTTAATGGTGAAGCGGGTTTTGTACTTTACAGTTTCCAGATTATCCAGTGCAGAACCAAGATTGGATTCGCTGGCCAGGTCACTAACCGGTTTTTCCAGATACCAGATTTTATTGCGTCGAACAAAGGTAAAATCCCCATAATCATTATGAAGGGTGACTTGGGTTAAACTATCCTGCACAAAGTGGAACAGTTGCTGTGAGGCTTCTTGAGCTTCTTTCTTTTCTTTTGCCCCTTTAATTTCCACCATGTAGACATAGCCACTTAATACAACCAACAGCCCCAACAGAACCAGGGTATTTTTCAACTTCATGCTTCATCTCCTCCTATCTGCGACGGTAATACACCATTAAACCCGCAATAATAATCACTAAAGGTAAGCCAATAACGGACACATACAGCACCACTTTGCTATCCCGTTCGGTCAGGGTAACCCGTCGGTCATCAAATTCTTTGGGGCGTATGGTAACCATATCTTCCTCTTCCGCCAGCCAGTTCACCATATTTAAAAACAAATCGTAATTTCCGGAATTGCGGACATAGGCATTCATGCCAAAATCGCTGTCCCCTACCACCAACACGTGAGCTTTCTTCTGGTTGTCCAGATTTTTGGTTGCCAGTACCGCCATGGACAGCGGGCCTTTCAGGTCCTTCCCTTCATCGTATTTCACTTTGCCAGCGGTAAAATCGGTTTCTCCCCAACTGCGCGGTGCGGATTTAAACAGCACGGTGGTGGTAATCCCTTCCTGACCGTTTTCCAGCGGCCGCACCGAACAGGCTTCCGGGAAAAAGGTCATCACATTAAATTCTTTAAACATGGGATGATTTTCATACTTGGCAACCAGCGGTACTGCCGGTCCCATTCCAAACAGCTGGCCAACCCCGCTAAAATCCACAATTAAATCATTGTCCACCTGGATGTTGTACTGCTTTAAAAATTCCACAATGGACGGTTTCCAGTTGGGATCCACCAACACCATTACCCGTCCACCGCGTTCGATATAATCCTTAATGGAGTCCAGTTCCGCGGGGAAGAAATCGGTGGTGGGGCCGGCAATAATCAGAACATTACACTCCCGGGGAATCCCTTTATCCTGAATAATATTGACCGTACGGACCATGTAATTGTCCTTTCGAATACCGTCTGCAATAAACTTGTACCCCCGGGGTTTTTCGCTTTCAATGTCTTTTTCTCCGTGGCCGGTGGTAAAACACACCATTTTTTCTACATCGCGCGTGGCTTTTAAAATGGCGTTGGTCAAATTGGCCTCGTTGAGTTCCGTAATGGTTTCCCGCCGTCCATTGCTTTCCACCACTACCGTGCCATATTGCGTAATGTGGTACTGTTTCGCCAGTTGCGGCTTTTTATTGGGGTCCACAAATTCAAAATGAATGTGTTTGGAACGGTAGGCGTATTGTTCCAGCAAATCGCGCGGCAGGGTTTCGTCCCCTTCCTTGTAGAAGGCATAAATTTTTACATCTTTGTCCAGTTTCTCCAGTACCTTTTTGGTCTGGTCAGCAAGGCTAAACAACCCTTTTTGGGTCAAGTCCGCTCGGGCATGATGACGGGTGGTGATAAACGCCAGCAGCGCCAGAATGCCCACAAAAATTAGCGTATTTAACCCACTGGCAGCGCCCAGTTGCAATGCCCGTTTGCTGCGTACCCGGTCTTTAAATTTCAGGCGATAATAGATGCCTGCCCCCAATAAACTCAATCCCAGAATCAATGATACCGTGGAAACCCAATCCCACAAGTTATCCAGGGAAAAGTTCAGAAAACTGTACAGAATGAGTAATAATCCCACAACAATGGCTGCACTGATGTATTTTTTCATTGTTTGGCTTCCTCCGCTTCGTTTTTTACGCCCGCCACTTAATGGATTCAACAGAACGCATGGTTAAATACACCCCCAACGTCATAAACAGGAGGTAAAAGGCAATGTGTTGGGTATCGATAACCCCCTGTGCAAAATCTTCAAAGTGGTTAATGACGGACAGATAATTCAACACACTGGCCATTCCGGGACCTGCAAAATTTGCTGCCCAGCCAATGACCCACAGCAACAGCGCCAGGCCAAATCCGCCGATTGCGGCGATAATTTGATTTTCTGTTAAGGAGGAAATGAACAATCCACCGGCAATGAACGCCCCTCCCAGTAAAATCAATCCCAGATAACCGGAAACCACCGGTAAAAATTCCGGGTTGCCATACACAAACAACAGGCCCATAAACAACATGGTGGGAATTAACATGATGATATAAAAGAAGAGTCCTGCCAGAAATTTACCCAACACAATGTTGGTAATGGTTAACGGTGAGGTGTACAGCAGCTCCACGGTGCCGTTTTTCTTTTCTTCGGAATAGAGGCGCATGGTGACCAGCGGCAAAACGAACAGGGAAATCAGGGCCAGATTCCAGAAATAAGGCCGAATAAGCTGCAGATTGACATTAAACTTCTGGGGTGTTGTCCGGAATTGCTGCGAACGAATCATATCCATAATCATGGCCTGGACAAAACTGCTGAGGTACAAATAGAAAAATACCCCGGTGATTACCGCAAACAGGGCAATAACAATGTATGCAATGGGGGAGTAAAAAAAGTGCCGCATTTCTTTTTCGAATATTGCCAGTGTCTTTCGCATGTTACGCTACCTCCTCTTTTGTCGTCAGGTGCAAGAAAATTTCTTCCAGGGAGAGAGATTCCGAATGCAATTCAAACAGGTCAATGTTGTTCTGAACAACCGCTTTTGCCAGTTCGTTGCGGATGTCCTCCGTGGTTTCGACCACGTATTTTTGTACCCCGTTTTTAGAATCTTCCAGTTGAAAACGGGTAATTTGCGGGAAACGGCTGAAAATGGGCTCCATTTGTTGCCCATCGGCTTTCACTTCCAGAATTATCCGTTCCGTGCCTTTCAGTCGCTGGGTTAACCCATCCGGGGTATCCTGCGCCACAACCTTCCCTTCGTTAATAATTACCACCCGACCGCAGGTCATTTCCACTTCCGGTAAAATGTGGGTAGAAAGGATTACGGTGTGTTCCCCCCCAAGGGCTTTAATTAACTCCCGGATTTCAATAATTTGCCGCGGGTCCAGTCCGACTGTCGGCTCGTCCAGAATTAACACATCAGGGTCATTTAACAATGCCTGTGCCAAGCCCACCCGTTGCTTGTATCCTTTCGACAGATGCCCAATGACCTTGTTGACCACATCGGTCAGGCCTGCCTTTTCCACCGCACTGGAAATTGCGGAGGGAATCCGGTCCTTGGGCACTTCTTTAATTTTGGCCACGAATTCCAGATATTCCGTCACCCGCAAATCCGTGTACAGGGGCGGATTTTCCGGCAGGTAGCCCAACCGCCGTTTGATTTCCATGGGCTCATCCCAGATGTTGAAACCGGCGATGGTTGCATCCCCCGACGTGGGTGGCATGTAGCAGGTTAAAATCCGCATGGTGGTGGTTTTTCCGGCGCCGTTGGGCCCTAACAACCCCAGCACTTCCCCTTTCTGCACCTGAAACGTAACCCCATCGATGGCAGCTTTCTCTCCGTAGTATTTGGTTAACGCGTTTACCTGTATCACTGCTGCACCTCCTCCAATTTATTGTTGCCTATTCACGCACCCCTTCCTCTTTAGGCGGGGAAGGAAAATCCTCTATACGTTCTACAATCTCGGTGGATTCAAATTCTTTTCGTGTTCTGTCAATAAATTGCCGGGTGTGTTCAATCGCCCGCTCCACTTCACTGCTGTTGGGAATGTAACGGGCAAATTTTATCTGGTCTGCCAGCGTCAACACCGAACGCAACAGATGAATGTCATCGTCGTTCAGTTCCAGTTCAATTGCGGAACGAAGTATTTCCTCCGAAGTTTCTTCCGGCGCAGGGATGAAGTAACGATTGGCCAGATACCGCCGCAAAATATTGGACAATTCGCTAAAAAATTGTTTGTACTCCCCCCTTGCCAGTAGGTCGCTCTGCAACAACCGGTCAATTTCCCGAAACGCAATCACATGTGCCGGTTCAATTT
>WGBF01000585.1 GCA_015494485.1 bacterium
AGCGCCAGCCCCTTTTCCTCCCACTCATTTCCCACAAAATCAAAGGTGGCAATTTGAATGGTGTGAAATTCCCCGTCCGGTTCCAGGTTGTTGAGCCACAGGCGAACGTAAAAAATTTCCTGAAAATTGGTGTCGGGATTGCCCACCTTAAAATCATAATCCCGAATGGGAATGCGGTACAGGCGCCACCCGGCTGACGTGCGCCCTTTAATGTAGGGATTGTTTTCGTCGGACAGGTCAAAACTGTACGCGAAATAATCGTTCTGGGTATTCACGTCCCCGTCGCCGTTCAAATCCTCGGTATCCGGAGCCCGCACCCCCTGAACCCCTTTCTCGGGGTCCCCATTGCCTTCCGTACCGTTAATGCGGTAAAACGGATGGGGCAGATTCTGCTTAATGGCGTCTTCGGGACCCACAAAATTGTCATCGGGATCGTCGCCAGGCTGTCCGTCCGGAATGCCGTCAATTCCCACATCCTCTCCCTCGTCCAGCAGGGTGTTAAAATTGACGTCTTCGGTGTTCAAATTTCCAAGGGAAGGCAAGCCCCGATAATTCACCCCCCGCACCCAGTAGTCTTCACTGATGTGCCCAATGTCAATATTAACCCGTCCGGTGGTTCCTTTCACCCACAATTCAATGTACTTGGTTTTCTTCTGGTCCGGGAACGACACCGTACTGCGCATGATCCCCGCCCAGGCACTATCCACGGGAATATCTTTGTTAATCCAGTTCAATTCCAGCACAGTAGTGGTGGTACCGGTCTGGGTGTTTACATCCTTGTTGGGCCAGATGTCTTTAATTGGTACCGGCTCAAACGGATTGTACCAGTTGAATTTGACCCGGGCGCGGTCCATTTTTAAAATCAAATCTTTGCCGTCCTGGGTGTAAGGATTAATGGAGAAATCCACATTGCGGTCCGGGATGCGGAACCGCAAGGGCACCGACGCAAAACTCCAGATGCGGTAAGGAATTCCCAGCGGCGTGGACCGTTTGCTGCCCTCGAAATCATCAATATAGGCCACACCTTTGTTTTCTCCCAGTTCCGGCATGTTAAAGGTATTGGGATTGGGATTCACCTGGGCGTATTCCATTTCCAGCTTGAGGTGGGACTCGGCAGAGGTTTCCACAATGGGCAGCTTATCCAGCCCTTTGCTGATGAAATTGGGCTTGAACTCAAAAGCGCCATTGATATCCCAGATAAAATTGCGAATGGGTTCCTGCCCCAGACGAATGCGCTGGTCAATGGTGGACTGGGAATAAAACAGGGTGGTAAAACCAATAAATTTGTTTCGGCCCAGGTCGTACTGAAACCGCCCCCCCAGCATGGTTTTCTTGTCCAGTTGAAACAGGGCGCCACGCTCGTATTCGATTTCAATCTGGGCATCCGGCCGGCGGGCTTCTTCAGCAATAATGTTGAGCTGACCACTAAAGTAATCGACGGTGTAATCTTTGCCTTCCGTAAGGGTGCGACCATTCAGCCGAACCACCACGGAATTTTCCAGAATGTTAAATCCCAGATTATAATTGGTTTTGACGGATTTGGTGGATATGAGCAAGTTGAATTTGTGCTGCCGCCGCTCTTCTGTGGGGTCCTTAATGTTGTAAATTTTCACCGCTTTGGTGGAGTCGAAATAAAATTTGCTGTTGGGCGGCGGAGCAAAGGGGGTAAGTATCGGAAAAATCAAGTACCCTTCCTTTAACCGAAATATCCACCCATTGCTCAAATCAATTTTTTTATCGCCCCCTTCAATGACTTCCCCCTGTTCGTTTAACCGGTCCAGACCCATTAAATAATTATACGTGAGTTTGCTCTTCGGCTCAATTTCCTGGTCTTCCCCGGTCACGGCGTAAACCACCTTAACGTCAAACCCTTCCAAAGGAACGTTGGATACCCCCAGATTGTACACATTGCGCATTGCCAGCCGCCAGGTATGGCGGTATTCCGGTTTGGACGCCTGCGGCTTCACCAGCTTGAGCAGGATGGTGACCTGGGAGTCCGCCGGCACATCCTGATACAGGGTACCTTTTACGGTGCCATCCGCGCGTTTGTACGCCACGGCAATAACGTCCTGCTCCCCCACCGGCTCCCGAAGCCAGAAAAACCCCTGATATTCATCCAGCCAATAGTCCTGCCCGTACACCAGCCGTTTGAAATAGGACTTTTCAATTTTCCCGGGCACAAAGTCAAAGCTGTCCAGATCTTTGCCAATGTATTCATCCGGATTTAACACCGCCAATGCCGGCTGGGCACCCTCCTCGCTCTGGGGGACTTTTTTCCACACATCCAGTTGAACAATACGCCAGTCTTCATTGGTGGTAAACGTCATATTCTCATCGAAATTGCTGAAGTTGTCCGCATACAGGGTATCCACAAGAAAGAAACGGTCCCGCACGTATTGAATATCGCTTACCGTCAGGGTATTTTCCTCGGCGGATCCGGAAATGTTTAATTTTTGCTTTTCGCCCCGTTGCAAGCTGGCAATGCCGGTAAAACTCAGGTTGCCCATTTGCAATTCGGTTTTCAGGCCGAATAACCCTTCGTTTTTGGCACTTACCGACACGTATTTGGTGGAAGGCAGCGACAGGGAGACATTCCCCGCCTGGATTTTGCGCACAATGTCGTCTTCATCGCCGTCGTAGGTCAATTTCAGGGTGTTCTCCAGGTCGAAGGTGGCTTCGCTGTTCTGATTCACCGAAACTTTCACTTTATCGCCCACATGCCCCTGGACGTTCAGCTGCTGGGTCTGGCGAAATTTAGGGCTGAAAATATTTTTTTGCTGGAAGGAATTTACTGCGGACCCGGAACGGCTTTCCGTGCGGCCGGAGAGTTCAAAGGAAATATTCCCCGAAACGGTTAACCCCACCCGGTCGCCACCAAAAATACGGCGGAAGGTTTTATTGCGAATGCGCACCGGAATGTTCAGTTCGATACCGCCGCGGCTGATTTCCATCTGCTTCACCTGGGCATTAATGACCCGCTGACGAAATAATTCCCGATTTTTTAACCGGAGCAGAGTTGTCAAATAATATTCCGTGGACATGCGAATGGGCAGGCGGTAATCTTTATCGTACAGTTTTTCTTCAATATCCACAAACTGGCCGGTGGAATCGAAAATCACCTTGCGGGAAAATTTAAGAAATCGGGAGCGGAAGAGGGTGGAATCCACAAAAAACTGCCACAACCCGGTGTGCTTTACCGTATAGATGGGCACCACCCCGGGCGGGGCCGCGGGAGGTTGCAAACCCTGTGCTTCACTTTGGGAAAAAGCAACGAACAGAAAAACCAACAGAAACAGGAGGAAATGACTACTTTTTCCACATCTGGCAAAACAACGTCTCATCAACCGCAGTTCCAATATCAGCTTAATTCCGTATCAATGTGCGGATGCCATCCCTCCTGTTTTTTATTGCAAAAATATAGTTTCGGCACGGGGCAAACACAAGATGAATGTTGTTTAAATAACAGGCCAATAATGCATTCAGCCTGCCCGGATGACTATGGCGGACAGGCTGAAAAAGGCGTTCTGGTTCAAAACGGTTTTATTTTTCCGTACTACCGGTAAATACTACCGGTACGTCCTGCTCCCGCACAAAGCGGTTAAACGCCGGGACCTCCGTTTCCAGAATGGATTGCAATCGCTGCAACTGAACTTCCAATTTTTGCGACAATTCCTGAAACACGGCGTAATCCTGCTGCGTGGGTGCGGCATCGGCCCGACCCACGGTAGCCGCCAGCGCTGCCAGTTTATTATTCAGCTTAATGGGATGATTCAGGGCATCCTGAATGCTTTTAATTTTGGTTTGTACAATTTCATTTTCCACAGCCGAAAGGTGGGCCAGCAATGTATCTGCTACTGGTTGAATATCTTTTGCTGCCGGATGTCCCGCAATATTCCCCAGAAATCCCTGAATTTGCTTGCGAATTTTACGAATTTTCAGCACGGCGCGGTGCGCATCACCTGTCTCTTATACAC
>WGBF01000586.1 GCA_015494485.1 bacterium
TATTACAACCGGGCCAACAGCCATATTACCCTGCGCAATTTTTCGGCTCCCGGTCCCCAAATGACGTTTGAGGCACAACTGAATATCTTCCAGTACGGATTTCCCGTTGTGCTACCGGCCGATGCCGGTGAGTATCCCCGCTCTCTGCGACTGGCCGATGTCACCGGCGATGGTTCCCCGGAAATTCTGCTCCTCACGAACCAGGGCAACCTTCAGCTGGTAACCGGTCAGGGGACTTCGCTGTGGCAACCGGATTTTCAACCGATTGTGCAACTTCCCGCAGAAACCATTGCCCCTTTACCGCTGTTTCCGTTGAACAACGACATCGCAATCGCCGCAGTAACGCCCGATGGCAGGGGGCAAATTGTTCGGCTGGACCGTGTGGCTCACCAACCGGTGGTGGTGTACACCTTTCACGTGCAGGATTCCATTACCACCCAGGTATTTGCCCGACGGGATTGGGTAAACGCAACCCCTTTCCCCGATGGGGTAGAATTGGGCAATGCCGTGTCCATTTATTTTGGGGGAAAGAGTGGGCAGGTGTACCGCGTGGTTCAGGATGCAAGTGGATGGCGCGTGGAGGCCCTGTTTAAACTCGATGAGCCGGTGCGTTTTGTGCATGTGGGATATCCGGACAAAGTCTGGGCCATTGCGGCTTCCGGCAGGGTGTTCCTCAATGGCAACGCCGTGCTTCAATTGCCGGATATGCCCCTTTCCCGTCCCGTGGGTTTTGAACCCTGGGTGGTTTTGCCAGACCGTATTCTTTCCCTGACATCCGCAATCGGCGGAAATCCGCTACCGGAGGGGGTGCAACTCACGGCAGGTGTCATTGCTCCGTTTTCCCAGCAGTGGGAAGAAACGCCGGTAGCCGGGATGGTGGACGGCGTGGTGGCATTTCAGGCCAACGGCGCGGTGGGAGATAATTACCCGGTGGCTCTTTACCGACCTGCGCAGGGGGTGAAATTTCAATTTCAACCCCTGGTATTACCGGGCGAAAGCGAAGACAGCCGGATTGTGGTAATGGCAGATTCCACCGGAATGATTCACGGCGTGACGTTACGCAGCGGCCAGGCCGTAAGTGACTTTCCCCTGAATGCCGGTGCACCGCTATCCGTACCGCCGGTAGCCGGAGATGTGGACGGGGATGGCGACATTGAACTGCTGGCTATCACGTCAGAAAATATCCTGTACGCGTGGGATTTGCCGTATACGTTGGATGCCACCAAAAGTTGGCAATATTGGTTACAGGCGGGGGGTGGTATGGAAAACGGAAACCATTTCCCCCTGAGCGGTAATTTTGTAAAATCGACCGAAGCGCCCGTCAGTGGCGATCTGTTACCAGAAACGCAGGTGTATTGCTGGCCCAATCCGGTAAAATCGGGAACCGTTCAGATTCGCTACTGGTTGCGGGAGAGTGCCACGGTGCGAATTACCATTTATGACCTTTCCGGACAGGTACTGGATTCTTTTGAGGGGCCTGGAGTTGGAAGTACGGCTAACGAAACCGGATGGGCAGTGGACGATGTACCCAGTGGCGTGTATGTTGCCCGGGTGGAAGCAACGGAAAACCAGAGCGGTGAAACGGCCGTCCGCCTGGTAAAAATCGCCGTGGTAAAGTAGTGGCTAAAGGTTTGTTCTGAAACACTGCGGTTGCAAAATCGCAAATGCGTAAAAACAAGGCGGCGTAAAAATTTAACCGAAAAAGACGTGTAAACGATGATCGCTGAAATGAATTCGGGAAAATCATGCGGGTAGGAAAAAACATCCAATATTACCTTGGGCTTGTGGCAATTCTTTTCCTGATGGGGCACTTGCCCCTGCTGGCACAACCGGGAGAGGCCAATCATCCGGAATTGCGGTGGTTTACGTTCAAAACGGACCATTTTATTGTGCATTACCACCAGGGAACGGAGCGCACGGCTCGTAAAGTGGCGCAGATTGCGGAAGAAGTGTACCCGTATATTACCGCTTTGTATCAGTATGAACCGGCAGAGCCGGTAGAGTTTGTGATTCGGGATACGGATGACTATTCCAACGGTGGGGCCTATTTTTACGATAACAAAATTGAAATCTTTTCCACTAATCTGGACTACGTTCTGCGGGGAACCCACGACTGGCTGCATGACGTGGTGACCCATGAATTTACCCACATCATTTCACTACAAAGTGCGCTGAAATTCGGGCGTCATGTCCCGGCGGCCTGGTTTCAAATATTTGGGTACGAAAAAGTGCGGCGTCCGGATGTGGCCCGCGGTTTTCCCAACGTGCTGGTTTCGTACCCCATTTCCGGCGTTACCATCCCCGGATGGTTTGCTGAAGGTGTGGCACAGTTTCAATCACCGAAAAAACATTACGATTACCGCGATGCCCAACGGGAAATGATTTTACGGGATCGGGTGCTGGACAATCGCCTGCTGTCTTTCACCCAGATGGGATTTTTCGGGAAAAACAGTATCGGTAATGAATCGGTGTACAACCAGGGGTATTCGTTTGTTCAATTTCTGGCTGCTTCCTTTGGGGATTCAGTCTTGCGGAAGTTAACCCGCGCTGCCAGCAACCCGTTTGTTTTAAATTTTGACCAGGCTCTTCGGAAAGTAACCGGGTTTTCCGCCCGGCAATTGTACCAAAAATGGCAGGAACTGCTGGCAGAAGACTATGCCACCCGCCTTCAAACCGTGTACCAGCATTTGCAGGAAGGGGAAGTTTTGAAAGGCGCTTCCGGCATCGGGAACTTCTTCCCCACGCTGTCACCAGACGGCCGACAATTGGCGTATGTGTCCACCCAGGAAAATCCTTACCTTTCCCGCAATGCACTGGTGGTGCGGGACTTGTCCACCGGGAAGGAAACGGTAATTACCCGGCGTGTGTCCTCCTCACTCTCCTGGTCGCCGGATGGCCGGTACCTGGTGTATGCCAAACAAACCCATGAACAGCCAACGGGCAGCCACTTTAACGATTTGTTTGTATTCGATTTGAAAACCCGAAAAGAGCTGCAGCTAACCAATGGCCTTCGGGCCAGCAACCCGGATTGGTCACCGAACGGGAATACACTGGTATGTGTGGTGCAGTCTGACGGAGTCACCAATTTGGTCACGCTAAATATTTCCACGGTATTGAATGAATGGGATAAATCCCCCTGGCAACGGGGTGCGTATCATTTAACAGAACACCGGATTCAGGTGGCGCAGAAGGATGCCCGGTTTAATCCCCTGGAATACCGCACGTTTACCTGGCGGGGTGCGCAATTAACGCAGGTTACCCATTTTACCGATGGCCGCCAGTTTTATCATCCCCGCTGGGCACCGGATGGCAAACGCATCATTACCGATACTTCTCTGGGATACGGCCGGGATATTGTGTGGATTCACCCCGACAATGGGGAATTGCAGCCGGTGTTGGTTTCCCACGCGGATGAACGCTCACCGGTGTTTGTGCCCGGTCAACCCAACAAGATTATCTTTGCCAGTGACCGCAGCGGTATTTTTAATTTGTATGAACTGAATCTCACCACCCGTCAACAACAGCCGTTAACCAACGTATTGGGCGGGGCATTCATGCCGGCCATTTCTGCGGACGGCACCCTTTATTATTCCTATTACCGCCATCAACGCTTTTCTATTTACACGTTGCGCCAGCCGGCACCCCTGGCCGCGGAAGCCCTCACCTATGACCCGAAATGGGCATTTCATATTCCCCGCTTGAATCCCGTTAATGTAAAGCCCACAGTGCCGGCGGATGCCCGTCCGTATCGGCGCCATTTTCCGGGCATGATGTTCATGCCCACCCTGCAGATTGATTACGGTACCATTAAACCCGGTTTGTATTTCGGAAGCACGGAAATTGTAAACAAGCTGGATTTCTTCGGGGGATTTAGTGTCAATCGCCTGCGGGAATACGATATTTTTATGCTGTTCAATCTCCGCCTGTGGAAGCCCACGCTTTCATTCAGCCTGTACAATATTGCCCGAAAGGTGTTTGAAGATTTCAAAGACCCCTTTTATGTTAGCAACGACCAGTTTGAAATTACTTTCAACTTACTGGCAGCCGATGCAGCCCTTTCCGGGCGATTGTTCCAGCAGGTGGATTACCAGCTCATGTATTCCTATTTGCTTTACCGGGCAAAAATTGACCCCATTCTGGTAACGGAACTCTCAACCGGTCGCTCTCAGGTGTTGCCGACCTTTCGCTACACCTACCTGAAAGGGCATGTGCTGTCCCTGGGCTTACGATATGAAAAACGTCCCCAGGGATTGTTGGCGGATATTAATCCGACCAACGGGTATTATCTGGGCATTCGGTTTTCGCAGGAGTGGAATCAGTACTTAACGGATTTTGCCCTGGATCGCTTCATTGGCCTTGAGGTCTTTAAGCCGGTAAATTATTTCCGCATTTCCGTAGATGCAGAACGCTATTTTCGGGGGCTGTGGAAATCCCACGGGGTGGATGTGCGGTTGCAGGGCGGATGGACCAGTCGGGATACCGATAGCTTTTTCTATTTCTTTGCCGGCGGTATGGTGGGATTAAAGGGCTATCCGTATTACAGCCTGGAAGGCCGCCAGATGGCTATCGCCACCGCAACGTATCGGGTGCCCCTGTTTCGGAATCTGGACCGGCAGGTGGGACACATGGTATTCCGCCACCTGTATGCGGGGGTGTTTTACCAGGCGGGGAATGCCTGGAGCCGTGGCAAAATTAGCGAAATTCCCTTTTACACAACAGTGGGTATTCAACTGCGATTGGATACGTATTCCTGGTATTTTTTACCCACCAAGTTTTTCGTAGAAGCCGCCTATCCGCTGCAGGAAGTGCAATATCAGGATATTACCTACCCCAAAGAATGGCGGTTTTATTTTGGTGCGTTATTTGATTTTAACTTACGATTTGAACATTCCGGGAGGCGTTTCCGATGAAACACATCTCTGTTATTCTGGCTTTTATGTTGGCCCTTTCCGCAGGAAGCTGGGGGAAAGATCCCCACACATTTACCCGCTTCGAATTGCAGCAAATGGTAAAGCAGAACGTGCAGCAGCAATTCGAAGAACAATCCTCCGTTACCGGCAAGCAGAAGTCCATTCCACGGGCAGTGGTATTTTCGGCGCTGGTGCCGGGTGCGGGACAGGCATACGTGGGGTCATTTTTAAAAAGCGCTCTTTTTCTGACGGTTGAAGTGGCGGCCTGGGCAGTTTACTTCAAGTACAATCAACTGGGAAAAGATAAGGATAGGGAATTTAAAGCCTTTGCGGATAAATACTGGAGTGAATACCGGTACTGGTCCTACGTGTATTACCGATTGAAAAACGGGAATACGCCATCGGATTTACCGGAGTTTAATACCTACACGGTAGAAGGTAAGGACTGGGTTCTTATTGACCAGGATCAGTACGAAACGGCACGGGAGATTTTACGGCGCTATGAAGATACCCGCTACCTGCAAAATTTTACCCACCGCTTGCCGGAGACCAAAACCCAGCAATATTATGAAATGATCGGTAAATATCCCGAACAATTTGGCAATGCCTGGGAAGATGCCTCGTTCAATGTATTTTACAACGGTTATGAGGGTATCATCACTCCCCTGAATGACGAATACATGACCATGCGGGACATGAGCAATCATTTTTACGACATTGCCGGTTACGGGGCAATGGTGTCGTTGCTGAATCACGTCATTGCGGCGTTTGATGCCGGATTCAGCGCCAAGCGGTTTAATGAAGCACAAAAGCTGGCCGTTACCTATCGCCGTGTTGTTTATGCTGCCCATGGCGTAAATATGTTTGGTGTTTCGGTTCAATTGTAAGCAGGCGGGTTTAATTAAGCATGAGGATACAGTGGTAAAACGAATTGTTATTTTTGCAATGTTACTGGGGTTGATGCATGCCGCCCTGGCCGGAAGTGGGGAATTCTCCTGGAAACAACGCGTTTCACCGGTTGAAAACAAACCCCATTCCGGCTTAAATTTTAAGCCGGTTCTGGCATCCCTGGTGATGCCAGGGTGGGGAGAATACCAGATGGGACATTCCGGCTGGGCAAAGGGATTTGTCCTCAGTGAAGTGATGTTGTGGCTCAGTTATGCCGGAATTACCCGATACAGCCGGGTGCTTGAAAAGGATTATCAGGCATACGCCGCCCTGCATGCGGGAGTAAACCCGGCCGGAAAGGATGAGCAGTACTGGATTGACATTGGCAATGCCAACAACATTTACCAGTTTAATGAACGGCGCCGGATTCAACGGAATCTGGAAGCAACCTATCCGGAAACGGATGCATACTACTGGCAATGGGATACCGAAGCGAATCGTTTTCATTACGGAGACTTGCGGGATCGACAATATCGCTGGGAGCGTGCCACCATTTTTGTGTTCAGTGGAATGATACTCAACCGGTTGTTTAGTGCAATTAATGTGATTCGACTACAAAAAAGTGGACAGTCGCGGGCAAGCGCCGATAATTGGATGTTGAACGGAAACGCAGGAATTCATCCTGCTGCCGGAGAATTTGTGACGGTACAATTACAGTGGAATTTCTGACATGGAACGTGTGTACATTACGGGTGCATCCGGGTTTGTTGGTCGGCATTTATTAAAGAGTGCGCCGAAAGGCGTCCAGATACTGGCGCAATACAACCGTTCGCCCATCACCAAACACCTGAATCACCATATCCAGAGTATTCAGCAGGATTTAACGACCGATTCCCTGGAACGCGTGCAGGCATTTGCTCCTGATGTTATTTTACACGTGGCGGCGCAATCGTCCATTGATGAATGTGAACTGAATCCGGAAAAAGCTCGAGCCATTAATGTAGATACCACCCGCCGTTTGGTAGAACTGGCCCGTTCCCTGGGAGCCCGGTTTATTTTTACCTCTTCCGATGTGGTATTTGACGGCACGCAGGGAAATTACCGCGAAGAGCATCCGGTTCATCCGGTAAATACCTACGCCCGCACCAAAGTGGAAGCTGAATCCCTTATTCAGGAAACACTGGATAATTACGTGA
>WGBF01000587.1 GCA_015494485.1 bacterium
AACCATCATTTACACCGCCCACTGGGACCACTTCGGTATTAATCCCACTCTGGAGGGCGATTCCATTATGAACGGCGCCCGGGATAATGCTACCGGTACCGCCGCTTTGCTGGAACTGGCAGAAGCCTTTTCCAAACTGGATTACCCCACCCGTCGCTCGGTGGTGTTTTTAGCAGTAACGGCGGAAGAACAGGGGCTGCTGGGCAGCGCATGGTATGCCACCCATCCCATTTACCCGCTGAATAAAACTGTGGCTAATATTAACATGGATGCCATGAATATTTTTGGCCCCACCAAAGACATTACGGTAATTGGCCTGGGGTATTCTGAACTGGACGATGTGCTCCGGCAGGAGGCAAGCGCCCAGGGACGCTACCTCCGCCCGGACCCGGAGCCGGAAAAGGGCTACTATTTCCGTTCGGACCATTTCAGTTTCGCCAAACAGGGCGTACCTGCCCTGTATGCCAAAATGGGAGTGGAACACATCGAAAAGGGCGAAGAATGGATGCGTGAGCGGGTGGACTGGTGGGTCAAAACCCATTACCACAAACCCTCCGATGAATACGACCCCAGCTGGTGGGATTTACGCGGTATGGAGCAAAACGTACGCCTGCTGTTTCGGGTAGGATACCGCCTGGCGGACTCCAACTGGTTTCCCAACTGGCGGGAAGGCACCGAATTCCGCGCCAAACGGGATGCTATGATGCAACATAATTAACGAGCACCATTAAAACCGAAAGGAATACCGTCATGAAAATACAAAAGGTAAATCCGGGCATTGTTGTCGCCTTTCTGGGACTATTGATTGCCAGCGGATACAGCCAGCGGGACTTTAGTGATGTGGAAATGAAAAGCACCCACGTGGCTGGAAATGTGTACATGCTGGAAGGTGCCGGCGGGAATATTGGCGTTTCCGTGGGGGAAGACGGGATTTTGATTGTGGACGACCAGTTTGCACCGCTGGCAGACAAAATCCGCGCCGCATTGAAGGAACTTGGTGATGGCAAACTCAAATTCATTTTAAACACCCACTGGCATGGCGACCACACCGGCGGTAATCCGGAATTTGGACCGGAAGCACCCATTATTGCCCACACCAACGTTCGCAAACGGTTAATGCAGGAACACAAGCGGGGCGACCGGGTTATTCCCCCTATGAAAAAAGAAGGCCTCCCGGTGATTACCTTTGACCATTCCCTTTCCGTTCACTTCAACGGGGAAGAAATTAAAGCTATTCATTCCCCCCACGCCCACACCGATGGCGATCTGATTATTTACTTCACCAAATCCAACGTGGTCCACATGGGCGATATTTACTTCTCCGGCCGTTTTCCGTTTATTGATCGGGCCAGTGGCGGTACCGTTCAGGGCGTTATCGACGCGGTTGAGCAGGTTCTTCGCACCATTCCGGAGGATGCCCGCATTATCCCCGGACACGGTCCCCTTTCCACGAAAAAAGATCTGGAGAATTACCGGAACATGATCCGGGAAACCTGGGATTTTGTGAAAAAACAAAAATCGCAGGGCAAAACACTGGAAGCCGTACAGCAGATGGGGCTCCCGGAGAAATGGTCTTCCTGGAACTGGCGGTTTATCAGCACCGAACGCTGGATTGAGATTTTGTGGGAGGAAAGCTGAGTTCCCATTTTCACTCTTGATTTTTCCGGTGAACATGATTTTTCCCGGGAACTTGTTGACGGAAAATTAAAATTTGTCCGTAAAAAATCGCTGGAGCGGTGGCCGTTCCGGTGCTGTGTCCGCGCTGGAACGGAAGCACCGATGATTCAACCTTCGTCTGGATGGGGCTGTTAATTTGTTTTTTGGGGAATCACATTTTTTTCAAATTCTAACGAATAAGACAATATCGTCCTTAAATCGATCTTCTTTGAAGCGTTCGGTATTTCAATACCCACAATTTTGTTATCCGCAGTTGTATCAATATTGATGCCCTCGGAAATTTCTATTGCACCATCTGGGGTTTCCTCACCCAGTTTTAAATACAGGGCATCTACTTCATCATCATAAAATACCTTCATTTCTTTCTCCTTTTCTTCAACGGATAGTTTGTTCTTACAGTGATTCTATTGCCTTTCACAGAAACAACAATTTTTATTGGGTATTTGAACCCTTCAAAGTCTTCCACAACTTCGTGTTCACCTTCTTCCAATTTAAATCTTTTACAATTTAAACTGCAATCAAAATACTGTTTGACACAATTTGAGTTTAATCAATCAAATTTCAAATTTAGACTTGATTTTGCCACTGAAATGTTTTATCATTTGCCCGTAAATAATGAGGTTTTTATGAAGTTCTTCTCAATTACATACGCTACGCACAATGCCTGGTGGTGGTGGACGTTAACGCGCAGTGGGTGGCGTATGTAACCCTCCCTGAATTGTATATTCCAAGGAAAAACGATCACCCACTCAAGATTTCTTGAGTGGGTTTTTTGTTACCCGGAACCATTAACATGGACAGAACCAATATGGATCGCATTATTGAAGAAATGACATTTAACAACTTTTCCGAACTGGCGGAACAATTTCGTGCCGTTCCCGTGTACCGCCGCATCGGGTCGGATTTTTACACCCCCCAGCTGGCTTTCTTGCGTTTTCGCAGGGCAGGCCAGGCGGCGTTTTTGTTTGAAAGCGCCATCCGCGGTGAACAGGTGGGACGCTACTCCTTTGTGGGCTTCAATCCCTCGGAAGTTATTGCCCACAGGGTTACGCCATCCACACACCGGAAGCCCAACGGAGAATCATTTTTTCAACAAATAAAAGAACGTCTGGCAGCCACGTCTGCCCCTGTTCTACCGGAACTGCCCCCCTTGACCGGTGGCTGGATTGGTTACATCGGGTACGATCTGGTACGGGAAATCGAACATCTCCCCGATGCGCCTCCCGACCAAACCGGGATTCCGGATGGCGTGCTGGGCCAGTTCACTTCCATTATTGCCTTTGACCACCTGAAAAACGAAGTGTGGTTGATTTACACCGTCCTGCACAACGGAACGGACATTTCCGCTAACTACCAGCAGGCCATCCGGGAACTGGATGCCATGCACCACACCCTGCAAACAGCGCCCCTGCATCTGGAACCGTTCACTGCGTACAGCGATCGCCTGGAGGGTAATTTTACGGAGCACTCTTTTCGCCATGCAGTTGAACAGGCTAAAGAATACATTTACGCCGGCGATGCTTTTCAGATTGTCCTTTCGCAACGCTTTCGAATTCCCTTTGAAGGAGACAGCTTCCAAATTTACCGTGCCCTGCGCTCCCTGAACCCCTCTCCCTACATGTTCTACCTGCATTTTCCGGAATTGCAGCTCATTGGGGCTTCCCCGGAAATGCTGGTTCGCCAGCAGCAGGATACCGTGCAGGTGGTGCCCATCGCCGGCACCCGGTGGCGGGGCAAAACCGACGCCGAAGACGACGCCATCGCCCGGGAGCTGCTGGTAGACCCCAAAGAAATTGCCGAACACATGATGCTGGTGGACCTGGCCCGCAACGATGTGGGCCGCGTATCCCGCCCCGGTACGGTTACCGTGCGGGATTTCCGTACCGTGGAGCGCTATTCCCACGTAATGCACATTATTTCCCGCGTGTACGGACGCATTCACCCGCACTACTCACCGGTGGATACCTTTCAGGCAGTGTTTCCGGCTGGCACGGTCTCCGGCGCGCCCAAAATTCGGGCAATGGAAATCATTGATGAACTGGAACCCGAACGCCGCAATTTCTACGCTGGCGGCGTGGGGTATTTCAATTTTAACGGCGAAATGGACCACTGCATTGCCATTCGCACCGTTTTAGCGCACAACAACACGTTACATTTGCAGGCCGGAGCAGGGATTGTAGCCGATTCCGTTCCGGAAAAGGAATATCAGGAAACCCTGAACAAAGCCATGGCCCTGCGCAAAGCTATTGAACTGGCAACAGAGGAGGAGGCATGATTTTGTTTATTGACAATTACGATTCCTTTACATACAACCTGGTGGATTACATTGGCCAGTTTACGGAAGACCTTCGGGTTTACCGAAATGATGAGTTAACCACGACGGATGTGCAGACAATGCAACCACAGGGCATTGTCATTTCCCCCGGGCCGGGCACACCCGCCGATGCGGGCATTAGCAACGCGGTCATTGAATCGTTCCACCGCACCATTCCCATTCTGGGTGTGTGCCTGGGGCATCAGTGTATCGGGCAGGTATTCGGCGCACGCATTGTACGGGCTCCGGAGCCGGTTCACGGAAAAGCATCGCCCGTGTTCCATAATAGCGATGCCCTGTTTCACCGCATTCCTTCCCCCTTTCCTGCCGGGCGGTACCATTCCCTGATTATCGAAGCGGATACGTTACCACCGGATTTTACCATCACCGCCTGGACGGAAGAGGGCATTATCATGGGCATTCAACATCGGGAATTCCCCCTCACGGGGGTGCAATTTCAT
>WGBF01000588.1 GCA_015494485.1 bacterium
AGGGCAATGGCACCTACCAGTAAACCTCCAATAGCCGGTTTTACATACGGGGGAATTTTTTTTAAGCGGGAGAAAAAGTCTTCGGTAAAGGTTAGAAATTCCGAAAAAAACACGCTGACCAGTGCGCCAATAATCCCCATTAAAAAGTACAGCGGAAATTCGTAAGCACTTTCCAGGTAATACACCGGAATTTTTAACACGGGAGAACTGCCAATCAGGTAATGGGAAATGGTAGTGGAAATAACCGTAGCAAAAATAATGGGACTGAAGGCGTTAATACTGAAATCGGCCAGTATAACTTCCAGGGCGAACAATACCCCGGTGACGGGGGCATTAAATACCGCCGCCAGGCCGGCGCCAGCGCCGGTAGCTACCAGCACTTTCAAGCGTTCGGATGAAACATCAAAAAATTGCCCTACCGAAGAGCCAATCGCAGCGCCAATCTGCACAATGGGCCCTTCTTTTCCCACCGACCCGCCGGAGCCAATTGTTGTCCCGGCGGTCAGAACCGTAATAATGCTGACACGGGGGCGAATGTAGCCACCCCGATTTGCTACCGCTTCAATAACGGAAGGCACCCCATGCCCGGCAGCTTCTTTACCGGCAAAATAAATGATGAGCCCCACAGCCAGCCCACCAATGGCAGGGTAGGTCATTCGGGCAAGGGTTTCCAGTGCTGTTTGGGTCAGCAATGAATCCAGTTGAACGAATAGTAAATGATTAACCAGTTCCACAAATTTGGTTAGCAGATATGCTCCCAGACCAGCCAGTACCCCAATCAGTCCCGCCAGGGCCATCATGTAAAAATCCGAAGGGAGGTTGATTTTTTGAATTAAGCGTAGAAGTTGCTGGCGGAGATGTACACCAACTTTTTTAGGAATAATTTTTTCCATTTCCGAACCGCAGTTACCATTTGTAAAAAGGGTTCAAATTTACGCAAAAAGTAACTCTGTAATAAATGATTTATAAGATTCGTTTCAACCAGAATCGGAAAGTGGAACCGCTAAAAGTGGTCTACAATCCGCGTAATAATTTCCCGCGCCCGGGCTTCATACCTTTGTGGAACCAGTAGGTAAACCCCGTCACTTAAATGGGTGGCGCCTTTAATACCATAGGCGCTGGCCAGCGCATCGTTTATGAGGTGAACAGGAATGTCTTCTTTACGCAGGGCTTCGGCGACCATTTCGGCATAAATGGGTCCGGGGAGTGGGCCAATTTTTACCAGTTTTTCCGTCATATCTAAAAAGGTTTCCGGAGTCCTTTTACATTGTCAGCTTCCAGCGTAAATAAAATGCCATTACCCGGTTCATCCAGTGGTCCCACAATTTGCTCAATACTCTGAATCACCGGTTCTACCATGTCGTCTTCAATAAGGGTGAGGATGGTTTTATTTGCCGGTCGGCTGCCTTCCATTAAATTTTTAAATCCTGCAAAAATGGGGATGTCATGGGTTAAAATCGACCCCATGCCAACGCTGTCAAGAATTGTAGCACCCGGAATGCCCAGTTCCAGAAATGCTTCTAAAATTTCTTCCAGAAGTTCTTCCTTGTTGAGTACGAAGAATAGCAGCTTCATCCGGCAATCTCAAAAAATTTGCTTTCTTCTTCCTTTAAAATGGTGTGAATGGCTTCCGGGGAGGTTTGGGAAAGAAGGCGCTGGCGGACATCCGGTTTGGAGATGATTCGGGATATCCGGCTTAACAAGCGAATGTGCAGGCCCGGTTTGTCTTCCGGACCGACCAGTAAAAAAATCAAAAATGCCGGTTGATTGTCAATGGAATCGAAATCCACACCATCGGGGTGAATGCCCAGTGCAATGGCAAAATCGGAACAACTGGCATGTTTGCAATGGGGAATAGCCACCCCGTTGCCCACCCCGGTGGTCATGATTTTTTCCCGTTCGATTACCGCTTGAAATACCTGTTCCCGGGATTCAAAAATGGCGTGGGGTGCCAGAACATCGATTAATTCCCGAATAACGGCTTCTTTGGTACTACCAGTAAGGGGAATTTTAATGTATTCGGGTTTAAGTACATCAATTAACTTCATGATTGCCTCAATTCGTTTAGCCAAAATATAGTGAAAATTCTTGTAAAATCCATCGAAAACGAAACCGCCCCCCGGAACTGGGAGAATGCTTGTTTATGTGTTTCCTTTCGTATTAATTTTGATGATTGATTATATTCGGCACAGAAAAGGAGAAATGGAATGAATTCCAGCGGCCTGGCTCATATCGTTTCGTTTATCATTCAAAAAGGGGGATGTGGAAAAACCACTACTGCTGCCAATACCGCCAGCTACCTGGCGCTAAACGGCTTTAAGGTGTTGGCAGTGGATATGGACCCTCAGGGCAATTTAACCCAGCATTTTGGGTATGATACGGACCAAATTGACCTTACGGTGCGCCACCTGATGATGAAGGAAAAATCGTTTGACGAAGTGGTGCTTCACCGCTCGGAGAATCTGGATGTACTGCCCAATAATATTGAAACCGCTGCTTACGAATTCAGCATGTACAAAACCATGGCGCGGGAATATGCCCTGCGGGATGTGCTGGAGCCGCTACGCAATCAATACGATTTTATTTTGATTGACTGCCCCCCGAACCTGGGTATTTTTTCTCTCAATGCGTTGGTTGCCTCCACGGAGTTTGTGCTGGTGGTTGCACCGGAGTTCTTCCCCATGCGGGCCATTAAGCCCTTTTACGAAACCTACCAGATGGTGAAGAAAAATTTTAATCGCACCCTGAAATTTAAAGGGGTCTTGATGACCATGTGCGATTTCCGGACCCGGCACAGCCAGGAAGTGCGGGATATTTTGCAACGCAATTTTCCCAGCAAGCTGTACAAATCGTACATTCGCGTGAATGTAACCCTCAAGGAAGCCTCCAGTGCCGGGCAGAGCATTTTTGAATATGCGCCGCAATCCATCGGGGCATTTGATTATCAGAACTTTGTGGAAGAATTCATCCGGGACCACCAGGCGGTACAGAATAAAAATCAATATTATGAGAACAAATTCCGCCAACTCTCCCCCACGGAACAGAAAGAAATTCTGGAATTTGCCCGCAAAAATTTAACCCAGTACACCAGCCAGCGCTTGCAGGACGGCGAGGATGATGCTATCTTACAACAGGCATTAATCATTGAACGCAATAAAATTCTGGAAAAATTATTTCCGTACCGGCATCATCAAACAGCGGAAAATCCGTAATGCAGCCTTTTCGTTGCTTCATGCTTGTGTTGGTGTTAACCTCTGGTGCTTCCGCAGCGTTTAACCAGTTTTACACCACGCCGTTAGCCGCCGCTACGGCCTATAGCAGTGTGGCCGCTGTTTATGGAAATGGGCTGTTCCCGGTAAATCCGGCCCTGGGGGCACGGTTAAACCAGTGGTATGCACAGGTCTATTATTCCCGGCTCTTTTCCCTGAAAGAATTGCAAACTGCCGGTTTGGTAGTGGGTGGCGCATTGAATAACCACTACTGGGGGCTGCACGTATCCAGTTTTGGATACTCACTCTACCGGGAAAATTTGCTACAATTGAATTACGCCCGTCAGTGGGACCGGGGACGCCTGGCAGCCGGGGCTTCCGTGCAGGTGTACCACGTAAACATTGCCCGATATGGCAGCCGCGTTGCTGTGGGCATGAATCTGGGGATTTTTTATCAGGCCAGTTCTTCGGTGTCTTTTGGTGGTGTGGTGATGAATGTAAACGAACCCCGACTCAGCGGCACCACGGAACAGCTTCCCTACGTGTTTGCGGTGGGGGTATCGGTCCATCCGGTGAAACAAGGAGAAATTGTTGCCGCAATCAGCAAGGAAAGCGACTACCCGGTGGAGTACCGCATTGGATTTCAATACCGCTTAAATTCCCGTCTGGCAGTTTACAGCGGGTACACCACCTCCGGCCCCCAGCCTACAGGCGGCATTCAGTTGCGCGTGGGGAACTGGCACATGAACTACGTGGTGCAGTATCATTTTCTTCTGGGAGCCACGCATCTGGTGGGCGTCACATTTGGAGGTGACCCGTGGTAAGGTGGCAGTGGGTAGTGTTGTTGGTGGGCCTGGTGGCCTCCCTGGCGCCGGCGCAAGGGGATCGCCAGGCACTCAAACGACAACTGCAATCCATTCAACAGGAAATACAGCAACTGGAACAAGAGCTGCGGCAGACCAATCGCCAGTTGCAAAATGAATTGACCACCCTGAAAACCATTGACCGTCAGATTCGGTTAACGCACGAAGCCATCCGGTTGCTGAAGGAAAACATGCAGCTGACGGAGAAAGAGATTCAGAAAACCAGGCAGGAACTGGAAACATTGAATGCAAAAATTGCGAAACTGCAGCACATTTTTAAACAGCAGGTGGTATTTGCCTACAAATTCGGTCAAATGCGCACATTAAATTGGGTGCTGGGGGCGCGTTCCATTAACGAAGCGTATTTGCGTTATCAGTATTTCCGAAAAATTAGCGCCAGTGCCCGTTCCATTTATGATGAGCTGGTGGCCGCCCGAAAACAAAAAGTAGAGCTGACCCAAAAACTCCAGGACCAGCTTGCCGAACAGCAAGCCATTGTGCAACAGAAACAGGCGGAAGAAGCGCGTTTAAAGCGGCGCCGACAGCAACGTCGCCAGGTGGTAGAAAAAATTAAGCGCAACCGGAAATTGCTGGCGCAGGCGGTTGCAGAAAAACGGCGCGCCCTGAAACGCATTCAACAGATGATTGCCAGCCTGGAGCAAAAAAAGAAAACCACCGCACCCCCGCAGTGGGAAACGGACCAGCGGTGGGTAAAACTTTCCGGACGCTTTGGGAAATTAAAAGGCAAATTAAACTGGCCGGTGCGCGGACGGGTGATTCACAAATTCGGCCGCTACAAATCCTCCTTAACTGGAAGCGTTATTTTGAACAATGGCATTGACATCCGCGCCAAAGAAGGCACACCGGTACGGGTGGTGCACTCCGGGATTGTGGTAATGGTGACCATGATGGGCGGCATCGGGAATGTGGTGGTGGTGGACCACAACGATGGCTACTACACCGTGTACGCCCACCTGGATAACGTGTACGTGCAGGAAGGCGCATTTGTGGAAAGTGGCACGGTAATCGGCACGGTGGGGGAATCCGGTTCCATGGAGGGCCCCAAATTGTACTTTGCGGTGCACAAAGGTTCCAAACCCCAGAACCCGTTAAAATGGTTACGCCGCCGGTGAGGGGGCATTGAACTGAGCGCTTCTCCTCTTCTCCGCCTGTAAAGGGTGGAGTTAACCGATTTCGGTTCCGTCGCGTTTGGCAGGAAGTCCCTGTCTTTAGCCATCGGGTGGAGTTCCCTTCCCCTGGCTTTCCACCACGGACCCCCCGTTAAAAATCCCTGAACAATTCCCGAACCAACTTGGACATTTGACCCGCAATTGCTATTTTCAACGCATGACGTCGGAACACCGTGACAATTCCCGCTGGTGGGGGTGGGGCGAATTGAATGAAACCTTTGATTTATCCCAACTCCCCTTTTTCTGGCCCTATTTGAATCGATTCTTTCACCTGCCGGAACAGCCAATTCTTCAACCGCCTTCGCTGGAGGACTTTCATCTTCCACCGTCGCGGCTCACGGAAGCCCAGTACGCCGCCTTGCACCAGGCAGCACCAGAAGTACAGGTGCGAACGGACCCGGCCACGCGGGTGCGCTTTGCA
>WGBF01000589.1 GCA_015494485.1 bacterium
GCATTGGGATATTCCCGAATAACCTGCATAATCCAATCCGCTGGTAAGGGATACAGTTGCTCCAGGCGGACAATGGCCACGTCATCCCGTCCCAATTGCTGGCGCCGTTCTTCCAGTTCGTAATAAATTTTACCCGTACAGAACATGATTGCCTGCACATCCCGGCGATTTACCACGTGGGGATCATCCAGCACCGGCTGGAAACTGTGCTGGGTAAAATCTTCTACCGTGCTGATGCACCGCGGGTGCCGCAGCAAACTTTTGGGGGTAAAAATGATTAAGGGGATGCGGAAAGGGAAATGCATTTGCCGCATCAACACATGGTGGAAATTGGCCGGTGTGGAGGGATATACCACCTGCCAGTTGCCCTGAGCACTCAGGGTTAAGAACCGCTCAATGCGTGCCGAAGAGTGTTCGGGCCCCTGGCCTTCGTAACCGTGGGGCAAATACAACACCAGGCCATTCACCTTTTTCCATTTGTGATAAGAACAACACAGGAACTGGTCAATGATGATCTGGGCGCCGTTGGCAAAATCGCCAAATTGAGCCTCCCAGATGGTCAGCGCCCGCGGGGTAGCCCAGGCATACCCGAATTCAAAACCCAGCACACCGTATTCGCTCAGGGGAGAATTAAACACCTGAAAGGGTGCTTGATCGGGCTGAATATGATTTAACGGAACGTATTCTTCTTCCGTTTCTTCATTTAACAGCACTGCATGCCGGTGTGCAAACGTGCCACGCTTGGAATCCTGTCCGCTTAACCGCACCGGAATGCCTTTTTTCAGCAATCGTGCATACGCAAGCCATTCTCCAATGGCCCAATCGGCAATGCGTTGCTCCACAATTTTTTTACGGCGTTGCTGGAAGAGGGTGCGGATTTTCCGAAACACTTTAACGTCTTCTGGAATGGTAAAAATTGTATCGGCCAGTTGGAGTAATTCGTCTTCGCTTATACGTGTATCGGGTTGGTTTTGAGGTTCAAAATCCTCCTGGCGGGGTTCCCGAAAGCCTTCCCAGTCCCGTTTAAAACTTTCGATTTTGGATTTCACTTTTTTTGCTTTTACTTCCTGAAGCCGATCCTGCAGCATTTGCTGGAATTCCTTTTCCATTTCTTCTGCCAGGGAACGATCCAGGTCGCCTTGCTGCTCCAATTTGCGGGTGTAAATTTCCCGGGGATCCGGGTGTTTTTCAATGATTTTATACAGGCGCGGCTGGGTAAATCGCGGTTCATCGGCTTCGTTGTGGCCGTACCGTCGGTATCCCAGCAAGTCAATAAACACATCGGTATGGAAGTGCTGGCGGTATTCAATCGCCAGTTGAATGGCAAATACCACCGCTTCCACATCATCCGCATTGACGTGGAACACCGGCGCCTGGGTAACTTTGGCCACATCCGTACAATAAATGCTGGTGCGACCTTCCAGGTAGTTGGTGGTAAAACCCACCTGATTGTTGACCACAATGTGTAACGTCCCACCGGTGCGGTATCCGGGCAATTCGGACATTTGCACCACTTCGTACACCACCCCCTGCCCTGCAATTGCCGCATCCCCGTGGATTAAAATGGGAATCAGTTTTTTCCAGTCCTGCTGGTATCGATGGTCCAATTTGGCCCGCGACGTCCCCTCTACCACCGGATTCACCGCTTCCAGGTGGGAAGGATTGGGCGACAGACTTAAATGCACCGTTTTCCCGGAGCGGGTTTTTACATCGTTGGAATAGCCCATGTGGTATTTGACGTCGCCCTCAAACAGGTCCGTTTCGAACATTTCTCCTTCAAATTCGGCAAAGATTTCCTCATAGGATTTGTTTAAAATATTGGCCAGAACATTTAAACGCCCCCGGTGTGCCATGCCAATCACAAATTCTTCCGCCCCCAGTTCGGACCCTTTATTAATGGCGGCATCCAGCCCCGGAATAAGGGTTTCACCACCGGAAAGGGCAAACCGTTTTTGTCCTACATATTTGGTGTGGAGGAATTTTTCAAACACCACTGCCTGGTTTAGCTTGTGCAGTATATGCTTTTTGTCTTCCAGGGTAAAGTTGGGCGTATTGCGGGTGGTTTCCATGCGCATCTGGAGCCACTTCACCCGTTCCGGGTAACGGATGTACATGTACTCCACGCCAATAGCATTACAATACGTCTGTTCCAGATGGCGGATAATATCCCGTAGCGTGGCGGGGCCCAATCC
>WGBF01000590.1 GCA_015494485.1 bacterium
AAAGGGCGCTTCCGGCTGAATTTGCTGCAGGGTAACGGATAATTGGTACCCGCTGGCATTCTGGCGGACGTCCGGTTTCGTCAGTTGCAGTTGCGGGGCGCCGGTGCGGGTCGTCCACTGGGTGAAGAAATCGGTCAAGTCCCGGTCGGTGGTTTGTTCAAATGCGGTTTGAATGTCCGCAAACGTCGCCCGTCGGAATTTGTTCTGGCGGTAAAACCGTTGCAGCGCCGCAACAAATTGCTCATCTCCCACCTGCCGCCGCAGCATGTGGAACATCATCAACGTTTTGCCGTAGCCAATGGCTTCTGAAGCGGCACTAAACCGGCTGCGGAATTTCACCAGCGGGAAGTCGTTGTCGGGATTCACGTAATCGGTGAACTTCTGCAGGGTTGCCCGGCGATAGGCGACCCCCTGGCCGCGCTGTTCCTTAATCAAATGGTCGGCCATGTAAGCCGTTAGCCCTTCACACCAGTTCCCGGAAGAATAATCCACGTACACGCCGTTACCCCACCAATTGTGAAGCAATTCGTGGGGGTAGGAGGAATGCAAAATAAAGGGGAACCGAATCACCCGGGGACCCAGCAGGGTGAAGGAGGGCATGCCGTAGCCGGTTTCCCAGAAGTTTTCCACCAGCGCAAATTTGGCATAGGGATACGGCCCGATGAGGTTGCGGTACATTTCCAGATACTGGCCGGTCACTTCCAGGTATTTGCTGGCCAGGCCTTCGTCCGGTGTGCGCAGGAAAGCGTACACCCTTACAGCCCCTACCTGGCGCTGGTATTCGGTGAACGGTCCGGCCACCAGGTACACTTCTTCCATGGGATGGGGGCATTCCCAGCGAACAACCCGGTGTTCGTTGCGAATGGCGTGAACGGTGCGCCGCCCCTGGGATACCACATCCCATTCCCGGGGAAGGCGGACAGTGAGGTCAAACGAAAACAATTCATCCCCAAACCAGGGAATCCAGTAGGAAGCGCCTGCCAGGTACACACCGGCAGTGTCTACAATCCCGGGGGTGGTGCTGAAGGCGCGTTCGTATTCTTCTGCCATGGGCTGAACCGGGTGGTGGATGACCCCCTGGTATTTCAGCACAATCGATGCGGGAGAAGTGCCGGACCACTGCAAGCGGTACAATTGCAATTGAGGCGCGCGGGGAATTTCGAATCGTTCCGGAGGGATGCCGAAATCCGCTGCATGGGGTTCCCGTTGTACCGCATGAAGTTGTATCCCCGGCGTTTCCACCGTTACGGTCAGATTCTTGTGCAATAAAAAATATCGTTCGGTTTGGGTATCCGGCGGCAGGGTAATGGTATCGGTTACGGTGATGGTGTGGGTGTTCGGATTTACCTGCACCGCAATGGCGTGATGCCAGGGAGTGGTTTCGGCCACCAATACAGCATGGAGTAGTAGCAGAAGGGTCATGGCAAAACGTGCAGGGAATCGGTGATTTCGGTTATTCATGAAACGCTCCGCGTATTTGTTTTCTGTTCATACGTACACTTTTGCAGATAGTTTATTTCCCCTGGGTATGAAGTGCAAGGAGAATTGCGAAAAGGTACGGACACCCGGTGGGGGTAATGTTATGCGCCCACCGGGATGCTTCCGGTAAAAATTCCATTGAAAAAGAAATTGCTGCAGAGTATTTTAACCTGCGGATACCATGCAATGGGGAAGATGATGACAGGTGCAGATTACGGACCGGTGTTTCAGGAAGTGTTTTCCGCGCGTGCGGAAATGCCCCTGGTGTCGGGCACGCCGTTACCCGTTCCGGAATTAACGGTAGACACAGCCTTTGCGCACCACGAGGGGGCGTTGAATGAATCGTTTGCCCGGGCATGCCTTGCTGCGGCATATTTGTATGCCGACCACTGGGATACGGCCCATCGCATTGCCCAGGACTTGCCCACCCGGGAAGGTTCCTACTGGCATGCAATTATTCATCGGCGGGAGCCGGATTACTGGAACAGCAAGTACTGGTTTCGCCAGGTGGGAAGCCATCCCGTGTATCCGGCGCTGGCCCGTGCGGTGCAGGAACAGGTTGCCGGGGATGAGGCGTTGCTTCCGTTTGCAAGCATGGTGGCGCAGGGGGAAAAGTGGGATGCCTTCCGCTTTGTGGACCTGTGTGAGGAAGCGGCACGCAAGGAGGGCCCCCTGAAGCGCTTTTGTCTGGCGGTACAACAGCAGGAGTTTTTCCTTCTGTTCAATTACTGCTACCAGCACGCGACGCAAACGGCGGGTCGGTGACGGTGGAACAGCTGGCATTGCTTTTTGGTCTGGGTTTACTGGCGGGTTTCATTAATATTATGGCCGGTGGCGGGTCCACCTTAACCCTGCCGGCGCTGATTCTACTGGGGCTGGACAGTGCCACGGCCAACGGTACCAACCGATTGGCCATCTTCATTCAAAACATTTTTGCCATTTCCTCCTTTCGCAAGCGGAATGTCCACCAGTTTCGCGAAAGCCTTAAACTGGCGGTGTGGACGCTACCGGGGGCGCTGATTGGGGCGTTCTTTGCAGTGAAAATTTCGGATGTCTGGTTCCAGCGCATCCTGGGGGTGGTCATTATTGGGGTGGTAATTTCCCTGTTTGTGCCGGTGACGGGCAGCGGTGCCCACACCGATGAACACTCCCGGGTGGAAAAACGCTGGCCGGTGTATCTGGCGTTGCTCGGAATTGGGTTTTATGGGGGATTTGTCCAGGCAGGGGTGGGGTTTTTAATTATGGCGGCGCTCTACCATTTACTGAAAATTGATTTAATCCGCGTGAACATGCACAAAGTGTTTATTGTGTTCATTTACATGTTTCCCACATTGCTCATTTTTGTGTTTACC
>WGBF01000591.1 GCA_015494485.1 bacterium
ACACAATGCCATTCCCCGGGAATGCGACGCCATCATTTTCGTTGCCAGCAACCAGGTGAAAACAGTTCAGGAATTTGCCGGCCGATATGCTGAGATTTACAAAGAAGAGTACAAATTTGTGGAAAAGGACGTGCGCATTGAAGTGAGCACGGATGGGTTTTCCGCGCCGTCGGCCGCATTTACCACTGGCTTACGGGATAAATTGCTGGATATGCTGTACGCCATGCCCCATGGGGTAATGGCCATGAGCCTGGCAGTACCCGGCCTGGTGGAAACATCCACCAATCTGGCGGTTTTAAAAACCCAGGATGATAAGATTAGCGTGTTAACCAGCCAGCGCAGTTCCGTTACCTCCCGCTTGGACGAAATTTGCGAAATGGTGTATTCAGTGGGCACGCTGGTGGATGCGGAAATTCGCCAGGGGAATGGGTATCCCGCCTGGCAGCCCAATCCGGACTCCCGGGTCCTGCAAACCGCCAAGGCAGTTCATAAAGAATTATTTGGGACTGAGCCGGAAGTAAAAGCCATTCATGCCGGTCTGGAAACCGGCATTATTGGGGCCAAATTTCCGGGAATGGACATGATATCCTTTGGACCTACCATTCTGGGAGCGCACTCCCCGGATGAACGCGTCCACATTCCGGCGGTAGAAAAATTCTGGAAATTTTTAACGGCCATGTTAGCGACACTGGCAAAATAGCATATTACGTATTGTCCGAACTCTTTTTGCACCGGCGACCTCATTAGGGGTCGCCGTTTTTTTGTTCTGCCTTGTGAAGAATTTCATTTTTCAGGAATCACCGGGCATTTCCGGCGTATAAATAAATGGACAATCCGAGAAGGAGGGCCGGAAATGACCTCATTAAAATGGTTCAACCTTTTGTTCGTCCTTTTATTAAGCGCCGGAATAGCGGTGGCACAACAAACCGGTGCAGACACTGTAAAACAGCCAGCGGATACGGTTAAACAACCGGTTAAAAAGAAACCCAACTATTACACCAATGTGGATGTGATCATCATTTACCAGTGGGTTCCGGATGAGCCGGAGGTGTGCCAGAATGTGAATGCGGAAGTAGTAAAGGAAAAGGGCAAAATAACGGAAGTGGTTGTTTACCGGCGTCGGGGCAAAGAGCGCATAAAGGTGGAAAAAGGATTAATTCATTTTAAAATTCGGGACCGCAAGACGGGCAAAATTATTGTGAAGGGACCGTAACGGAACAAAAAACCAAAATGATAGTGGCATTGGAAATGGAATTCGGTTAAATTTTCCGGCGCTATCCAACGGAGGGGTGCCGGAGCGGTTGAACGGGGCGGTCTCGAAAACCGTTGTGGCGCTTTGCGCCACCGTGGGTTCGAATCCCACCCCCTCCGCAAGTTTTTCATACCTTTTTATATTTTTTAACATGTCAATTTACAACACACTTCATTTAAAACGTTGAAAGTACCAGTCTTAAAAACCGGAGTCCGGGTAACTGGACCGTGGGTTCCCTGCCTGCCGACTGCGTCAGTAGTCAGATAGATTTGCCTAAAAAATAGGTAAGTCAAGGATACCATTTCCTCTGCTGATTTTAAAAATTTTTCCCGAATAGAAGCTATAGGTCGCCAGTCCGTAGGTTACCAGGCTGACCTACTTAAAAACAGCTATGTAACGAGCAAATACAGAAAATCTTTATTTAACTTAAATATTGTTAATAATTGAAGGCAAGGATCAGTGGATTTTCCTGCGTTTTTTCATTTTTAATTTTTGCCTTATTTGTTTTGACGAATTTTGTCTTGGTACATACTTAGGGATATTTACATACATTTTTATATTTTTATTATAAAGCAGTGCCTATTTTCCGTCTGTTTCCAATAACCACCGCGCTGCGGGTAAAACCTGGATAAAAGGTGGTCGTTCCGTAATAGCTTCCGGATTAAGGGTAATCAAAATTGGCGTTGCATTTGGGAATGTCGACAAGGCGCTTTCCAGTGCCCGGATCTCCCGCTGCTGGGTTACTGGGTCGCTGATATTTGCACACACCTGGATTAATTCCAATTTGCCTTCTGGAGAACGCGCTAGAAAATCCACTTCATATCCATCTTTTGTGCGCACATAGGTTACCGTCCGTCCTCGTCGTTCTAATTCAATGCGAACCGCGGTTTCTAAAGCATGGCCCAGGTTAGCTTTTCCGCTTCGGTCATATATGGGAATGAGTGCTGGGTCTATAGGGTAAATTTTACGAGGATTAACCATTCGCTGGCGTTCGGAAGCGCTTTCCATCCAGGTTATCCGTATCAGAAAACAATCCTCCAGGTATCCTAGTAATTCATGCAGGGTATCCTTGGATACCATTAAACCCTGTGATTTTAAAGCAGCGTAAAATTTTTCCACGCTAAACATAGCGCCAGGATTACCCAGCAGATGGCGAACAAGCCAGCGGAGACTGGTAACATTGCGTACCTGATGCCGTTCCACCACGTCCCGAAGAATCGCTACATCCACATAATCTGTTAATAACCGAAAGCGAGAGGCAATATCCAGGCCCTGGGCTTCCGGAAAGCCACCGCTGTTCAAATATTCCAGGAGAGCCCCCTCCAGTTGAGAGCGTTGTGCAGAGGTCATCCCATCTAACCGTTCAGGTATGGGGTATGCATGATGGTGTAGAAATTCCTGGAAACTAAACGGGAATAGGGGAACCTCCCAGGCTCGTCCCCGCATTGCGGTAGCAATCTCCCGGGAAAGCAGCGCGGCAGAAGAACCGCTGATAACTATTTCCACTGTTTCGCTATCCATTAATCGCCGCACAAATTGTTCCCAGCCGGACACCAGTTGGATCTCGTCAAAACACCAGGTAACGGTTTCTTTGCCCCGAAATTGTGGAAAATACCGGTAGTACGCTTCCACCAAAGCGGTTAAGTGCCGCACCTTTATCCCTGCCAGACGTTCATCCTCCAGGTTGATATAAGGTAATTGTTCCTTTCTGCGGCTTCCGTGTTGAAATTTTTCCTTGCGAATTTGATGTAAAAAATAGGTTTTCCCGCACCGGCGGATTCCAACAACGGCAGTGGCTTTGCCTGGAAAGAAAACCCGGCCGTATAGTTGCCGGGGTGTCATTTCCGGGAATGATGCCCGTATGGAGTTGAATACCTGTTCCATTAACTGATTAACAAGAAGATCGTCCGGAGGGATAGTATTCATTGTTGTTCTCCTTTTTATAAGGAGAATTTAACCCATATTTATCCTTTTTAAAAGGAGAAAATTGGATTATTATACAAAAATTGTTAATGATGTGAAAAAGCGTAGAATCTGTTTACTTATCAGCCAATACATTAAAAAACATCTTGTTACTTAGAATTTTCATAAATACCACAAAATTCTTTTATTCCACAGCTCCCCTTCTGTGCGGAGGCAGAAGCGGAAGAATTCTTCCCAATAGAAAGGCGGGAACGGAATACCCTCTTCCCTCTCGTTGTATCTATCAGCTCTAAATGCAGTGGTATGAATGACTTAATAATCTGATTGAAAAAAATACCTACATTTTTGTATCTAAAAAATAATAATGCTCACCCAAAAATCAAGCGAGGGGTTCAGTTAAAAACATAGCGCTATTCTCCCCTCACACCCCAAACAATTCCCGGGCGTTTTTAGTGGTATGGGTAATCAAGGTGTCCAAGGAGATGTTTTTGATGGACGCCAGTTTTTCTGCTACGTACACAATGTTGGCCGGTTCATTGTGCTGGCCGCGTTTGGGTAGGGGCGTCAGGTAGGGGGAATCGGTTTCCAGCAGGAGGCGATCAAGTGGAATAGCCCGCACGGTGGGGAGGTATTTAAACCCCTTGTAGGTCACATTGCCGGCAATGGAAATGTGCATGCCCAGCTCCAGGAAAAAGCGAGCATCCAGCTCTTCCGCCTCAAAGCAATGCATCTGACCTTTCAGGTGGGTAATTCCCAGCTCCTGCACAAACCACTCAATTTCCCGTACGGCGCTGCGACTGTGGATGACCACGGGTAAATCTGCTTCCCGGGCAATATTCAGCATGGCTTCAAAAATGCGGTATTGCGGTTCCGGTGGAACGTCCTGCCAGTAAAAATCCATTCCGATTTCCCCGATGGCCACCACCCGGGGATGGTTCGCCAGTTCTCGGATGGCTTCAATATCCGCTGCCGTTGCACGGGCCGATTCGGAGGGGTGAATGCCCACTGCGGCGTAAATCATATCGTATTGCTCGGCAAGTGCTACTGCCCGGTGACTGGTGGCAACGTCAATTCCCAGGGTAATGCACCGGTGAACACCGGCTTTCCGGGCGCGATGGAGTACGCCGTCCAGGTCTGAAGCCAGTTCCGGCAAATACAAATGGGTGTGGGTGTCAATAATTTCCACAATACGCCTCCGAATAAAAAAGGACGCCCAGAAACCTCCGAGCGTCCCGTAATTTAAAATCCAGCAACCGAAAATCAGACAAAGAAAATAAAAGTGATCAGGACAAACAGCGGGATTAAAATGCCCACGGAATACAGCATGTATCCAAAAAAGCTGGGCATTTTAATACCCTGTTCTTCGGCAATGGATTTAACCATGAAGTTGGGCGCATTACCAATATAAGTCATTGCACCAAAAAAGACCGCACCGGTACTGATGGCTTTCAAGTAAATTTCTTGTTCAGCAATCAAATGATGAACCGCTTCATAGGGATCAATCCCAGCAAAGAATTGCCCCAGGGCGGTGTTCAAAAAGGTCAGGTACGTGGGTGCATTGTCCAGAAAACTGGAAAGACCGCCCGTGACCCAAAAGTAATGCCAGGGTTCTTTAACAGCTTCAATCACAAAGGCCAGGTGTCCGTTTTTACCGGCCTGTAACATGGCCAGGGCCGGAATAATCGTCATAAAAATACCGGCAAATAACTTGGCCACTTCCACAATGGGAAACCAGGTAAAGTCGTTCCCCTTGCGATATTCCCAGGGGGTTAATTTGAGTGACAGCAAGCCCATCAAAATTAAAAACGCATCCCGGATCATACTTTCTATTTCAACATGCACCCCCAGAATGCTGACTTCACCCAGATGCACCAATCCGCTGAACAACACACCACCGATAACGCCCAACAGGAACAGCAGGTTAATTAATCCCTTCACTTCCATTTTTACTTCTTTTGTGCGCACATTGTGATTGTTGTTTTCCACTTCCACAACTTCTTCAACTTCAATTTCTCCGTGCTCCAGATCTTCTTCAAAATGAACATCTTTCAGGTGCATCTTTTTATGCCAGCCTTCTTTGCGGAACATGTAGGTATCGAACAGGAAAAACAGTAATAACAATAATCCGGACAGCAGGGCCATTTCGGTAAAAATGTTAAACGTCCAGAAAAACGGTACCCCGTGGAGGAACCCGAGAAACAACGGCGGGTCACCCAATGGAGTTAAGGATCCCCCAATGTTGCTCACCAGAAAAATGAAAAAGATAATTAGGTGCACTTTGGATTTGCGATATTTGTTCATGCGGATAATGGGGCGGATAAGCACCATGGACGCGCCGGTGGTACCAATCCAGGATGCCAGAAAGGTTCCAATGAGCAACAAAATCAAGTTGGCAGCCGGGGTTCCCACCGGAGCCCCTTCAATTAAAATGCCACCAGCAACGGTAAATAATGCCCATAATAAGATTATGAATGGGATATAATCTTTTAAGTAAATGTGAACGATTTCGTGAAATGCCTCCCCTTGATATGCAAAGAGAAATGGAATCGCAAACAGTAACGCCCAGAAGGCGGACACCTTTCCATAATGATGGTGCCAGAATTCCGGTGCTACCAATGGGAAAATGGCAATGGAGAGCAAAATGCCAACAAACGGAATCACGCTCCAGAGGGGTAATACCGAACCCAGAGGATTTTCACTTTCTTCTCCACCATTGTGACCCATTGTGGCTTCCTGCTGGGTGGGGGAGGAAGAAGTGGCCGCATACAGGGATGTGGCGGTGGGCAACAGCACCAACATCAACAATACGGCAATCACAATCAGCTTCATGGTTCCACTGGCAAAACGACTCATATTTCGTCCTTTCCTTTTTGTCCGTTCAATTTGATACATCTCACAAAATCTTAAAAT
>WGBF01000592.1 GCA_015494485.1 bacterium
CCCTCAAACTCAGTAAAATCATGCCGATATCCTACTGAGATGATTACATACGTATTTCACAAGGAGGCGATTTAGAATGAGTATTCGGGGCAGATTTATTGTGGGATTTTTGGGATTGGTGGGGCTATTAATCGTAAACACTGTTTTTACGATTCATGTTATTAAAAAATTAACCGATGGGGCGGAAGTTATAAACGAGGCAGGCAAAACACGGGCATTGAATTACCGTATTGCTGCCAATGTATTATCCGGATATGTCACGCAACAAAAGCCGGACAATCTGGATGAAATTTTTTCGCATATCAATTCAATTTTAGGGCTGGTTCAGAAATGGAGCACACGCCTGGATGAGGCGCATCAACTGGCAGTCCGGCAACGCGTGGAAACGCTGAAACAACAACTTCAAAACTATCTGGAATTAAGTACGCGGGCACTTAGTGATTCCGAGGCGGCTACCCGCGTTTATCCAGCAAGTAAAAAAATATTTGATACGGCTAACAACCTGGTGCAATACGTGGCCTCTGTTCAGGAAGCGGAAGTAAAGCAAGCCCGGCTGTCATTAGTGCTAATGTTTGTGATGGATGGTTTGCTATTGGCGATTATCCTGTGCTATGCGTACATCCGGTTTATCAAGCCTCTGGGTAGTTTGCGGGATTACGCAGGGGAGGTAGCGAAAGGTAATTTTAACGCTATGGTTAAAGACCGGTTGGTTGGGGAGATTGAAGAATTATATCATGCCCTGAATCAAATGGTGGGCACCATTCGCCATAAAGAAATGGTGGTAAAAACATTAATCGATACCGCTGTTTCTGTGGTACAAAAACCCAATATTGAAGAAATCGGCAAGGTAATTACGGAGGGAGCCCGGAAGGTGTTGCGGGCTCAGTATGCGGCTTTTGGTGTGTTTGGCGCAGATGGAAAAATTGAACATTTTGTTACGTCCGGCATGGATGAACAAAGTATACGTCGCATTGGACGGCTGCCAGAAGGAAATGGGTTGTTAGGATTATTGCAGCGCCGTAAGGATACCTTAATTGTAAACGGTATGAAAAAACATCCACAATCCAGTGGGTTTCCGCCCGGACACCCACCCATGAACACGTTTATTGGAACGCCCTTGGTTTTTGAAGGACATAGCTTTGGGAACCTCTATGTTACCGAAAAAGAAGGTGGTGAACCGTTTGATGAGGAAGACCGCGTTACCATTGAGTTGCTGGCCAGCCTTAGCAGTGCGGCCATTAGTGCCCGGTTTAATATCCAGAAGATAGAAGACAATCAAAAATATCTGGCTAAAGAAGTACAGCGTATTCTGGATGTGGTGGAACATTTTTCCCAGGGTGATTTTGCAGTTTATTTACCCGAAACGGCGGAAGATCCCCAAATTGAACGGCTGTATAAAGGCCTGCAGTCCATGGCGGCCAATCTGGCGGAAGTATTAAAACGAATTCAAAATATGTCCTTCAATGTTAAAGAAGCCATGGCGGAATTGGGGAACGTCACCACCCAAATTGCCCAGGGAATTGAAACTCAGGGGGCGGAAGCATCGGAAATTGTGGGTGCCGTTGAGGAAATGAGTTCCACTATTCGTGAGAATGCGGTTAATGTAAGTCGTTCGGCGGAGAATGTGGAAAAGGCCACCGAGCTGGCGAAAAAAAGCACTGAAGATATTGAAAGTGCCACGCAGCAATTTGTAAAGATTGCGCATTCCGTAGAAAATTTAAGTACCATAATAAACAAAGTTACCAAATCCTCCGAAACAATCGGGGAAATTATTCAGGTTATTGATGAAATTACGGAACAAACCAATTTGCTGGCATTAAATGCTGCCATTGAAGCCGCCCGTGCGGGAGAACATGGTCGGGGCTTTGCCGTGGTAGCTGATGAAGTCCGAAAATTGGCGGAAAAAACGAATACGTCGCTGGGAGAGATAAAATCCATTACAGAAGAATTGTTGGAAGGAACCCGTTTGGTGGAAAAAGCCATTAAAACCAGCGTGGAGGATGTACACAAAGGATTAAAGCTGGCGGATAATGTGGAAACGGCTTTGCAGAATATTATTAAAACCATTCAGGAAGTGCATCAAATTATTGTTCAGCAATCCAGTTACAGTCAGGAACAAGCAGATGCCTCCCAGCAAATTAGCGAAAGCATTATTTTAATCAATAATCTAACAAAGGATTTTCAGTCAGGTATCACCAGCATTTCCGCTACTGCCGACCAGTTACAGGTAATGGTGAATCAACTAAACGAAGCAATTAGCAAATTTCATTTCCACGCTGAAGAACATAGAGCAGAAAGTCAAAAACCAGTGTTTTCTGCAAGTTAGCAGTGCAGAAAAAATATCGGGAATAACCACACAGGCAGGCGTTTGTTGTAAACAGCCTGCCTGTTTTTTATTTGGGGACATCAAATTAAAGGGCATATTGTTTCATCATATTTTTTATCACTAACAGGTAGGGAAGTAATCAGTTATCCGGTGTTTTTCAACTGTTTTCGCTACCATTTTCCCAAAGTAGTTGATTTTTTGATACGGATGTGTAATATTCAGCTCTATAAAAAAATAAAACGTTCCATGCATCGGTTTCATTAGCCTTCTTTGTTAGTTGCATTCCTTAACTAATTCCAACATAAAAAATTAAAATTTTAAAGGGTAAAGTGGAACAATGAAAAAGAAGAACACAAGAAATACACAAAAAATAAAAACCAGTAAAGGCGGAATGTGGATTACCCGGTTTCTGGAATTGGTAGAACGGGTCGGAAACGCCTTGCCCCATCCGGCTACATTGTTCGCCCTTTTTGCTGCAGGGGTGGTCGTGTTATCCTGGGTAGCCGCACAATTTAATTTAAGTGTGACCCATCCCGGAACCGGTGAGCTGATTAAGCCGGTTAATTTGTTAACCGTGGAAGGGCTTCACCGCATCATTTCTGAGATGGTGAAAAACTTTACGAATTTTGCACCGCTGGGAGTGGTGTTGGTTGCCATGCTGGGTATTGGGGTAGCGGAAAATAGTGGCCTGATTGGCACCGTGTTACGCCTGCTGGTCATTAGTGCTCCGCGGCGATTAATTACATTTGTGGTGGTTTTTAGCGGGGTACTTTCCAATGCTGCCAGTGAGGTGGGCTACGTGTTGCTGGTGCCTTTAGGGGCAATAATTTTTTTAGCGGTAGGGCGTCATCCCATTGCCGGGCTGGCAGCGGCATTTGCTGGCGTTTCCGGTGGGTACAGCGCCAATCTGGTATTGGGTACTGTGGACCCGTTATTAGCCGGACTTTCTCAGGAAGCGGCTCAGATTATTGACCCCAATTATCTGGTAAATCCGGCAAGCAATTGGTATTTTATGATTGTTTCCACCTTTTTAATTGCTGCTACCGGCACATGGGTGACGGAGAAAATAGTCATCCCCCGCTTGGGAGAATATCGGGGTTCGCAAAAGCCCGAGGAACTGCGTCCATTAACTTCTGAGGAAAAACGCGGCCTTAAATATGCGCTGGTTGCTTCTGCCATTTTAGTCGCCGCAATTCTAATTGGTTTAATCCCGGAAAATGGTTTTCTGCGGAACCCGACGGACGGCAGTATTTTACATTCGCCATTTATCAAAGGTATCGTGTCGTTCATTTTTATCGGAGGTGCTACTGCTGGCATTGCCTACGGAATTGGTGCCGGCACTATTCGCAATGATACGGATGTCATGAAAGGGATGGGCAAAGCGATGGAGCGTCTGGGCCTTTATCTGGTGCTTTGCTTTTTTGCCGCCCAGTTTGTGGCCTACTTTAAATGGACCAACTTGGGGCTGATTTTCGCCGTAGAAGGGGCTGAAATCCTGCGGGCCAGCGGTCTGGGGGCTATTCCGTTGATGATTGTCTTTGTCCTATTTTCTGCTTTGAGCAATATGTTTATGGGCAGCGCGTCGGCCAAGTGGGCAATTCTGGCACCTGTTTTTATTCCCATGTTCATGTTGTTGGGCTTTGCTCCCGAATTGATTCAGGTGGCGTACCGCATTGGGGATAGCGTGACAAATATTATTTCGCCCATGATGTCTTATTTTGCATTAATCATTGCGTTTATGGAACAATATGATGAAAAAGCCGGTTTGGGTACCTTAATAGCCACCATGTTGCCTTATTCTATTGTCTTTTTACTCAGCTGGATTGTATTGCTGGCCATCTGGATTATACTGGGTTTACCCCTTGGTCCCGGAGCACAGTTATTTTTAAGCTGAAAAAAGTATTGCTAATTAGGAGTGAATCCTATATATTGCTCACTACGAATTGGGTGTGAGTCGCAAAATCGGCAGATGGAAAGGAAAAAGTAGTATGGACATAAAGCGGTTAGAAGAAGTATTCCGGCAACACAATTTGAAGGTAACGCCACAACGCATTGCGATTTATCAGGAACTTATCAATTCCAGTGAACATCCTTCGGCAATCAATATTTACGAGCGAATAAAAGCCCAGTATCCCAACATTTCTCTGGACACCGTTAATCGTACACTCCTGACATTTGCGGAAATCGGGTTAGTGCGAATTGTGGAGGGTCGGGGAGATCCCAAGCGCTTTGACCCCAATTTGCACCCCCATCACCACTTCCGATGTATTAAATGCGGGAAAATTATTGATTTTTACAACGAAGAATATGATGCACTGGATGTTCCGTCCACGTTAAAAGACCGATTCATCATTACCTCCAAACGGGTAAATCTGGAAGGTATTTGTGATGAATGCCAAACCCGAAGCGATTAAGAAAATTTTTTTCTTTTTAAATAGGAGTCAATCCGAAATCGGAGCAACATTTGAATCGTATTGGTAATGAAATTGCACCAATTCATCAAAACATAATTGAAAGGAGAAGTCTATGAGCGAAGCCAAAAGCCCCAAGGGCAAAATGCGCAAACCCACAACGTTGGGTGGGAGCGTAATCCGGAATTGGTGGCCGGACCAACTCAATCTTAAAATCCTCCACCAGAACTGCGTTCATATTACTCCGCTGGATGAAGATTTTAATTACGCGGAAGAATTTAAAAAGCTGGATTGGCAGGCGCTGAAGAAGGATTTGCGAGAGTTGATGACCAATTCACAAGAATGGTGGCCGGCGGATTATGGGCATTACGGGCCGTTGTTTATTCGCATGGCCTGGCATAGTGCCGGCACGTATCGCATTGTGGATGGTCGGGGTGGGGCCTCTACAGGTAACCAGCGTTTTGCGCCGGTAAATAGCTGGCCGGATAATGTGAATCTGGATAAGGCGCGTCGCTTACTGTGGCCCATCAAGAAAAAGTACGGGAACAAAATTTCGTGGGCAGATTTGCTTATCCTGGCCGGGAATGTAGCACTGGAATCCATGGGTTTTCAAACCTATGGTTTTGCCGGTGGCCGGGTAGATGCCTGGGAACCGGAAGAAGATGTTTACTGGGGTCCCGAAACGGAATGGTTGGCCGACCAACGCCATACCAAAGAGGGTGAGTTGGAAAAACCACTGGCTGCCGACCACATGGGACTTATTTATGTGAATCCCGAAGGGCCTGGCGGTGTGCCCAACGTGCTGGAAGCCGCAAAATTTATTCGTCAATCGTTTGCGCGTATGGGAATGGATGATGAAGATACCGTTGCGCTGATTGCCGGTGGCCACAGTTTCGGGAAATCCCATGGTGCTGCGGATGCCCAGAAATATTTAGGCCCGGAACCGGAAGCGGCACCCATCGAAGAGCAGGGATTGGGGTGGAAAAACAGTTATGGTACCGGCAAAGGTCCGGATACCATTACCAGTGGCATTGAAGGCGCCTGGACCCCCACCCCTACAAAATGGGACAACAGCTTTCTGCGGGTATTGTTCAAATATGACTGGAACCTGGTGAAAAGCCCGGCAGGTGCCTGGCAGTGGGAAGCCGTAAACCCCGATCCGGAAGACATGGTGCCGGATGCCCATGATCCCTCCAAAAAACATGCCCCCATGATGTTAACAACGGACCTGGCTTTGAAAATGGATCCCATTTATAAACCCATTGCCCGGCGGTTTCTGGAAAATCCGGAAGAACTTTCCCGGGCGTTTGCACGGGCGTGGTTTAAATTAACCCATCGGGATATGGGGCCACGCAGTCGTTATCTGGGGCCGGAAGTGCCGAAGGAAGAATTCCCCTGGCAGGATCCATTGCCTCCGGTAGACCATGATCTAATTGATGAGCAGGATATCCGCGCGCTCAAACAAAAAATTTTAGACAGTGGCCTCTCCGGAGAGGAGCTGGTGTATACGGCATGGTCTGCTGCTTCTACCTTTCGGGGATCGGATAAGCGGGGCGGCGCCAATGGTGCCCGAATCCGTCTGGCACCCCAGAAGGATTGGGAAGTAAATCAACCGGAACAACTGGCAAAAGTTCTCCGGGTGCTGGAATCAATCCAGGCCGACTTTAATAAAACTGCTGGTGGCGGTAAAAAAGTATCCCTGGCGGATTTAATTGTGCTGGGTGGCTGCGCGGCTATTGAAGCTGCGGCTAAAAAGGCGGGCTTCACCATCGAAGTACCATTTACTCCCGGACGAACGGATGCTACCCAGGAACAAACCGACGTGGAATCTTTTTCCTATCTGGAGCCGGTTGCAGATGGTTTCCGCAATTATGTGAAGGGCGGCGTGGAAGATCGCCCGGAGGAGCTTCTGATTGATAAAGCCCAGTTGTTACGACTCACGCCCCCGGAAATGACGGTTCTGGTTGGCGGATTACGGGTACTGAATGCCAATTTCAATCGAATGCCGCATGGGGTATTCACAGATCGTCCCGGGGAGTTGACCAATGACTTTTTTGTGAACCTGGTGGATATGAGCACGGAGTGGGTACCGCTTTCCGAAAATGAATTTGAGGGACGGGACCGGGCTACCGGCAAACCGAAATGGAAAGCAACGCGGGTGGACTTGATTTTCGGTCACAATGCGCAACTTCGGGCGCTTGCAGAATTTTACGCCCAGGATGACAGTAAAGAAAAATTTGTCCGGGATTTTGTTGCTGCCTGGAATAAGGTAATGAATCTGGATCGCTTTGATTTGCGGCCGGTGTAAAATACTGTTTAGAATATTTAAACGTAAGCCTCCGGTGTCCTTTAGCCGGAGGCTTTTTTATTGCCATTGGAAAATTAGTGGCGAATTAGAAATTTCCACCGCTGAACGGCCTGCTGATTTTGAAGTCGGGCAAAATACATTCCGGTAGGTAACTGCGGTAATGAAACTTCCCATTGGTGGATACCGCCAGGAAATTCAATTCCTGACATGGTAAATACGGGTTGCCCCAGGACATTAAAAATAGTAAGCGTGTTTACGGTAGCAATCGGGCTGGACACAGTAAGCCGTAATGTTCTATTTTGAACAACTCCCGCTGCCGTTACGGTAAACTGTGCTGGCCGTTTCGTTTTTCTCGATGAAATGCCAACAACCTTGGGAGTCAGGACCAGTAATTGCACGGTGTACCCCGGTATTACCAGAGCGCGCCCCTTCCACTGCCGGGGCGTGCGCCCGTCGTTGGTGTCGGTTACTTCATAAATAGCTACGGATTCAAAATTATTCAGGTTAACGGCTTTGCCTTCCAGCGTAATGGTGTATTCCTGGGTGGCGCTATTTAAATTGCTGATGAGAACCGCATATTGGTTGTCGTTTTTGGCAGCCAGTACCCACAATTCTTTCCCATCGGTGTTTTGGGAAACAACAGGCCCCTGCAGCAACACAGGAAATTCCTGATACAGCCGGGACCAGAGGCGGAAAGCGTTTGCGGTGGGTTTGGCCGTTCCTTCGGCGTCGCCATAAAATAAGGAAGCACCGCTGATTCGGGAATTGGGGTCCCGCGGATCCACATCCGGCCCGGAATCCCCTTGGGGAGATCCCCGGTAATAACAGGCCAATTCAACCTCTGTGTATTGCATGGCAATCCACTGCCCGGTAATAATTGCAGCACCTTTTTGTTTGTTGTAAATGGAATCGCGGGTTACCTTATCGTAACTCACGATTTCGCCGTCCACATATTCGGTGACGGATGCACCGTACGCATCCACATATTGTTTTACATCGCTAAAGAAGCCGGTACCTGCCCAGGGAACGGTGCTAAAATCGCCTTCGCCGTTAAGCAAATCGCGAAATTGCCGGGCGGCTTGCATGAATGTAGAGGGATCATTATGCCAGTAATGCCAGCCAATCCAGTCTGGCCGGATGTTACGTTCATATAAGGTGGTTAAAAAATCCACCGGCACGGAATTCAATTCACCATTTATGATGTCCAGCGTAGCTTTCGGGACAAAACCGGGACCTCCCACCAACAGGTGAGGAAAGTGAGTTTTCACGGAATCATACACCCGCGCCCAAAAATCATAAAATTCAGCATTGGAACGGGACCAGAAATGCGGACCGGGAAATTCCGTCCAGATGTCCAGATAGGTGAGTACGTTTTCCTGGTTGTTGAATGTGTTGTAATGTTCAATAACATGGATCGCTGCTTGAATCCAGTTGGCTTCTTCAAGGGAATCACGGGGTCCCTTGTAATCGTGCCCATACTGGCAATTTTCGTATTCCCCGCCCAATCGGAAAAAGGGAATAAACCCACCGTCCAAATAGCTCTGGAATTGTTCATCACTTCCATCAAAATGCAGATTGTTCGGGTCGTTGGGGTCGCATCGCCAGGATGGATAGGTCGTTGTGTCGGCACAGCGAAACATTCGTTCCATATCCAGCCGATCATCGTAGTAGTCATTGTTGCGCACAAACATAACCCCAATGTCCTGGTATTGTGAGGAAAGGTTTGGCAACATTGGTCCATTGTCCGGACAATTGGGGTCCGGCCCGGCAATAACCCCCAGCAGGGGTTGTACAACGCTATCCTGTGGATCCGGTGCGGAAAATTCAAGGTTATGTGTTTGGGCGTTCAAAAAAGATGCTACACCAAGTAAAATAAAATACATAATAAACATCCGGAAATTGCTATTCATTTTTCCCTCAAAATAATTTATTGTTCTTATTAAAACTGTTATGCTTAGTAA